>JABWBJ010000063.1 GCA_013360595.1 Gemmatimonadaceae bacterium
CCGTCCGGCCGGACCCTCCACGCCATGCTCGGCGAGACGCTGTCGCAGCTGGCCTCGCTGGAGCACGCGCCCCTCGCCGAGCCGCTCGTGGTGGACGATGACACCATCGTGCCCGTCGAGCAGCTCGTCTACCGCGGAACGGCCGCCCTCGACCGCGCGCGGGCGATCCGCGACGACCTGCGCCGGCGTGGAGCCGCGGACCCCGAGGAGCTGAACGAACTGTACGACCTGCTGGACCTGGCCCGCGCCGAATGACGGCATGAAGGCGGGCTGGCGCGGCGCGCTCGGGATCGTCATCAGCGTCGCCCTCCTCTGGTGGACGCTCCGCGGCGAGTCGTTCCCCGAAGTCTGGGCGGTGCTCCGCCACTCGAACCTCGCCCTCTTCCTGCTGTCGGCCGCGGTGGCGACGCTGGCGTTCCCGATGCGCGCGTGGCGGTGGCGCTACATCCTCGAACCGGGGGCCGGAACGCTCCCCTTCGCGCCGCTGTGGCGATCGACGGCCATCGGGATGATGGTGAACAACGTTGCGCTGGCGCGCGCGGGCGAGCTCGCCCGGGCCTGGGTCGTCTCGCGCGAGGTGCCGCAGCTCCGTTTCGCGGCCGCCCTGGCGTCGCTGGTCGTGGACCGGGTCTTCGATACCGTGGTGATCCTGCTGCTCCTCCTGATCGTCGTGTCGCTCCCGGCGTTCCCGGCCGACGCAACCGTCCTGGGACGGCCGGTCGACTCGATCCTCCTCGTGGGCTCGGCGGTCGCCCTGACCGCCTTGATCGGACTGGTCGTGATGTCGATGTCGGAGGATCGGCTGGTCCGCCTCTGGGAGCGGGTCCTCGGCGCGCATCTTCCGGCGTTCCGCGAGCGCGGCAGCGGCTTTCTGAGGTCGTTCGCGTCCGGACTCGCGGTCCTGCGGGATCCGCGGCGGTCGGCGGTGGTTTTCGTCTGGGCGCTCGGGCAATGGCTGGTGAACGGCGCGTCTTTCTGGATCGGGTTCCTGGCGGTCGGTCTCGACGCGCCCTACACCTCCGCGCTCTTCCTCCAGAGCCTGCTCGCCGCCGCGGTCGCGATTCCATCGGCGCCGGGCTTCTTCGGCCCGTTCGAGCTGGCGACGAAGGTCGCGCTCGGCGTGTACGGGATCGACGACACCTTCGCGGTCAGTTACGCGCTTGGCTACCACATCCTGTCCTTCATCCCGATCACCGTCATCGGCTTCTGGTACCTCTGGCGGATGGGGCTGCACCTCAGGGACTTCGGCCAGCCCGCCTCGCCGAGCGGCAAGGCGGCCTCGTGAAACCCGTCGCGCGAGGAGCGACCGTAGCGGCACAGGCCAAGCTCAACCTCTTCCTGCGCGTGCTGGCCAGGGAAGCCGGCGGCTACCACCAGCTCGAGACCCTGTTCTGCCGGCTGACCCTCGCCGACACGGTTTCGGTCGAGGCCACCGGAGGCCCGCGGACTCTCGACGTAACCGGGCGGGCACCGCGACTCGACCAGCTCGGGCCGGTGGAACGGAACCTCGCGTGGCGTGCTGCCGCTGCCTACGCGGACGCCACCGGATTCCCGTCCGGCTTCTCGATCCGGGTCGAGAAGCGGATCCCCGTGGGCGGCGGACTCGGCGGCGGGAGCGCCGATGCCGGCGCGGTCCTGCGCGCCCTGAACGCGCTGAATCCGGCTCCCCTGGACGGTACCCGGATTCTCCGACTGGCGGCCGACCTCGGCGCCGACGTGCCGTTCCTCACGCAGGACCGGACTCCGCTGGCCCTGGGATGGGGACGCGGAGAGCAGTTGCTGCTCCTGCCGCCGCTGCCCGCCCGGGCGGTCTGGCTTGTGATCCCGGCGGTCGGCGTGGACACCGCGGACGCGTACCACTGGTTCGACCAGTCCGCGGCCCCGCCGGAGCCTCGCGCCCTCACGATCAGTGGGCTGTCCGACTGGGCCTCTGTCGCCTCAGCGGCGCACAACGACCTGGAAGCGCCTGTGGCGGCGCGGGTGCGGGTCATTGGCGGCCTGTTGTCGGCTCTGCGCGTGCCTGAAGTCCGGGAGCTTCTCGGGCCGGGCGGGACCGTCCTCATGAGCGGCTCAGGATCGACGGTCGCCGTTCTCGCCGGAACGCGTCCGGACAGGCACCTCGGCCCCCCCCCGCCACTCGATGGCGTCACGATTGCGGAAAGCGAGACGGCAACGTTTGTTGAGCCGGTCGTCCTGACCCATTAGGTTAGGCGCTCCCGCGCGTGCCTGCCCCCTCGTCCAACGGCAGGACATCGGACTTTGGATCCGAGAATGGTGGTTCGAATCCACCGGGGGCAATCCTCGCCCGTCGCATTGACCTAAACTCCCGCCACTCCTAGGTTTCAGGGCTACGGTAATGGACCTTTTGCCGGGCGTTCTCCGGGGATTCAAGCTGCTCTCCGGAACCGCCAACAGAGGACTCGCCGAGGAGATCGCCAGGCACCTCGGGGTGGAGCTGTGTCGGATGACGCTCACCCGGTTTGCCGACGGAGAGATCTTCGTGCGAATCGATGAGAACGTTCGCGGTGCGGACGTCTTCATCGTCCAGCCGACCAACCCGCCGGCGGAGAACATCATGGAGCTACTGCTCATGATCGACGCCGCCAAGCGGGCGTCGGCGGCGCGGGTGACCTGCGTCATGCCGTACTACGGGTACTCGCGGCAGGACCGGAAGGACCAGCCGCGGGTCTCGATCGGCGCCAAGCTGGTGGCCAATCTGATCCAGACGGCCGGTGCGGACCGGGTGATGGGTCTCGATTTCCACCAGCACCAGCTGCAGGGGTTCTTCGACGTACCGGTGGACCACCTGTACGCCTCCCCGGTGCTGGTGTCGCACTTCCGGAAGAAGCAGTTCACGGACCTGGTGGTGGTCGCACCGGACGTGGGTTCGGCGAAGATGGCGCGCGGGTTCGCCCGCAAGCTCGACGCGGCGCTGGCGATCATCGACAAGCGCCGCACGGGGCCGAATGTCGCCGAGGTGTTGAACGTGGTGGGTGAAGTCGAAGGGTGTGACTGCCTCATTCCCGACGACATGATCGATACGGCCGGCACCGTCACGGAGACGGCGCGGGCCCTGAAAGAACTGGGGGCGCGGGACATCTACATCTGCGCCACCCACGGGCTGCTGTCGGGCCCGGCCGTCCAGCGGTTGAAGGATGCGCCGATCGCGGAGGTGGTGATCACCGACTCGGTCGTCGTCCCCGAAGGCAAGCTGTTCGATCGTCTCCGGGTGCTGTCGGTGGGCGAACTGCTGGCGAAGGCCATCCGGTTCACGCACAGCGAGCAGTCGGTGTCGAGCCTCTTTGATTAGCTGGTTGCTGGTGGCTGCGTACGGCTGCTGCCAGCTGGTGCAAGTAGTGCTGGGGCTGGGCTTCCCCGACCCCTCTGCCCTGATTCCGTCTCTTCTCCTGTTTCCACTCCTTCTCCATGGCTACTGCTCAACTTTCCGCGTCGGCGCGTGCCGCGGTCGGCAAGGGTGTCGCGCGTTCCCTGCGCCGTGAGGGCCGGCTGCCGGCCGTGATCTATGGCCACGCGCGCCAGGCCCTCTCCCTGTCCGTGAGTGCCCGCGAGTTCGACCGCCTCCTCGAGCGCGTGGCGGCCGAGAACACCGTCATCGAGCTGGACATCGACGGGTCGATGTCGCGGACCCTCATCCGCGAGATCCAGCGGCATCCCGTCAAGCGCAATGTGCTGCACGTGGACTTCCAGGAGCTCGTCGCCGGCGAACGCGTGGTGGTGCGCATCCCGCTGGTGCTCCAGGGCGTCCCGGACGGCGTGCGGCACTCCGGCGGCATTCTGAGCCAGGTGATGCAGGAGCTCGAGTGCCGGGTGGACCCCCTCAACATGCCGGATCACATCGACGTCGACGTGACCGGCATCGCCATCGGCCACTCGATCCACGTCAGCGAGATCACGATCCCCGAGGGCATCGAGGTGCTCGACGAGCCGGAGTCCACCATCGCCGTGGTCGCCGCGCCGAAGGCCGAGGTGGAAACGCCGCCCCAGGGCGCCGTCCCCGAAGCCCCGGCCGAGCCGGAACTCATCCGGAAGCCGAAGGAAGGCGAAGAGGGCGAGGCCGAAGAATCCTGACCGGGTTCGCCTGGCTGCGGCGGCTCCTGGGCCGCCGCGACGACGCGACCAACAGCGAGCCGATGAAGCTCATCGTCGGGCTGGGCAACCCCGGGAAGGAATACGCGGACACCCGGCACAACGCCGGGTGGTGGTTGGTGGACCACCTGGCCGGCGTCTGGCGTTTCGACGGCTGGCGAAAGGACGGCCAGTCGCTGGCCTCCGACGGCCGGGTGGGTGCGCACCGCGTCCGGCTGCTCAAGCCGCAGACGTACATGAACCTGAGCGGCGCGGTGCTGAGGCCGTACCTGCGTCGCCCGTCCTTCAGCACCGCCGCCGACCTCCTGGTCGTGGTCGACGACGTCGCGCTGGCGGTGGGACGGTTCCGCCTCCGGGCGCAGGGGAGCGCCGGGGGGCACAACGGCCTCAAGTCGATCGAAGCCGCGGTCGGCGGCCGCGAGTACGCCCGGCTCCGTATCGGCGTCGGCCCCCAGCCGGAGCGCGAGCGGCGAGGGAATCTCGCCGACTACGTGACCGATCGGATGGGTAAGAGCGACCGGATCGCCGTTGAGGCGCTCTTTCCCGACCTCGTTCAACTGAGCGAGGCGTGGGTACAGGAAGGGGTGGAGGCGGCGATGCGGAAGTTCAACCGGAAGGGGGCCGATACACCCGGCGGCGACGCCTGACCCTGCAGCGCCGGCCGTCCGGCGGTGTCAGCGCGGTCGCGCCGGGACGGGCTCCAGTACGCGTGCGTCGTCCACGGTCGCGTCGTTGACAAGGCTCGAGATCGGCCAGGCGCGCATGAGGGCGCTGTCCACCGGGGCCAGGAGTGCCGTCACGGCCTGTGGCGGGCTACCCGGATCGAGCCAGCGGTCGTAGTCGTCGGAGGCCACGATCACCGGCATCCGGTCGTGAATCGGCGCCAGCAGGTCGTTCGGAGCGGTCGTCAGGATCGTGCAGCTCACCAGGCCCTCCGCCGCTCCGGGCCCCTTCCAGTAGTCCCACAGGCCACCCAGAGCGAAGATGGCTCCGTCCTTCATGGCCACGGCCCAGGGCTGCCGTCCGCGCTGGCCGGACTTCCCCTGCCACTCGTAGAAGACGTCTGCCGGCAGGAGGCAGCGCCGCTTCTGCATGGGGATCCTGAACGCCGGCCGCTCGAGGGCGGTGTCGGAGCGCGCGTTGACCAGCCGGTGGCCGATCGCCGGGTCCTTCGCCCACGACGGCACCAGCCCCCAGTGCACCAGGTCCGCGCGGCGTCCCTTCTTCCCCTGGCGGATCGCCAGGACGTCGGTGCCGGGCGCGATGTTGAACCTGGGAGGCTGAGCCGGCGCCTCGCCGATCCCGAAGCGCCGCAGGTCGAGTTGGTCGGGCCGGGTGAGGCCGAAGCGACCGCACATGGGGCTGAGGATGAGCGATGAGACAGCGATGGGCGATGAGCGATGCGCCATGAACGCGAAGCACCTGACATCGCCCGCCGGATGTGCTAGGTTTCGCCCTCCGACAATCGTTCCACAACCCCCTCCTCGCGCTCCGGCAACCAGCGCGGGGCGGCCACGACCACAGGGAGGCTTGCCATCATGACCCGCCGATACGAGGCGGTGTACATCTTCGACTCCACGCTCGAAGACGCCGCCATCAACGAGAAGATCGCGCGATTCCACGCGCTCCTTCAGAGTCCTGAAGAGATCTCCGTCGACCACTGGGGACGCCGCCAGCTCGCGTACAAGATCGGCCCCCGCGACACGGGCTACTACGTCATCGCCCGCTTCCACGCCTCGCCGTCGACGCTGCCGGAGTACGAGCGCGCGATGAAGCTCGACGACGGCGTCGTCCGCTACCTCATCACGCTCCACGAGCACGAGGTCGGCGCACCGCCGCTGAGCGAGGAGGAACTGGCGAGCGCCCGGCGCCAGGACGACGACGACGACGAGGACTGACCCGATGAGACGCCCAACCAAAGCCTGCCCGTTCTGCGAAGGTCGCGTGCACTACGTCGACTACAAGGACGATCGCACCCTCGGCCGCTTCATCACCGACCACGGCAAGATCCTGCCGAGCCGGTTGAGCGGCGTCTGCGCGCGCCATCAGCGGCAACTGTCGACCGCCATCAAGCGCGCCCGCTATCTGGCGATCATCCCGTACATCCGCGGGTACCAGGCCTGAGTGGAACCGCTCGCGGCGGCTGCGGCTGAATCGCCGGACGGGGCGGCGGCCCCCCGCGAACGCGGGTGGCTCCGGATCCTCGCGGCGCTCGGGCTCTTCCTGCTCGTTCCGGAAGTCGCGCTGCGTGTCCTGTTCCCGATGGAGCAGACGATCCTGCTCGTCGGTCCGGCGATCGGCGTGTGCGCGCTCGTGGCCTGGATTCAGGGCGGCCGCGCCTGGCTGGCGCTGACCTGGCTCGCGCTGTCGGCCTGGATGCTCGTGCGCCCGCTCACGGCCGCCACCCCGTTCGAGTTCATGGCGAGCGGATGGGCGATCGTGCTGGTGACGATGTTCGGCATCGCCTGCCTCGTCGGCGGCCGCCGGATCTTCTTCTCGCGAGCCCTGTCGGCCGTCGCCGCCACGTTCGTCTTTGCGGGCGCGGTGATCCTCGTGTCCGACGTCTCGCCGGGCCGCGTGGAACGCACGCTGTCGGATGAGCTCGACCGCCGGTCGGCGCCGTGGAACGCCCAGATGCAGGCCACGACGCAGTCGCCGGAGTGGCAGTCCTTTGCCACCCAGAATCCGCGCTTCGCCAGCATGGTCGAGCAGGGGCTGGCGACCTGGAACGAGTTGCCCGACCTCACCGTGTCGTTCTTCCCGGCCCTGCTGGCTCTGGAGTCGATGGCGGCCCTGGCCCTCGCCTGGGGGTTGTTCCACCGCATCAGCCGGACCCGGATCGGGCCACCGTTGAGCCGGCTGCGGGACTTCCGGTTCGGCGACCAGCTGGTCTGGGGCCTCCTGGTCGGGATCGTGATGGTGGTGATCCCGTCCCTGAGCGCTCTGCGGAGCCTGGGGCTGAACCTGATCGTGTTCTTCGGCGCCCTCTACCTCCTGCGAGGGCTCGGTGTCCTGGCCTGGTTCGTCGCCGAGCGGCGCCTCGCGCTGGCGGTGCTCACGCTCCTGGCCCTGCTGTTCATGCCGGCCTTCGGCCTGCTGGCCCTCGGCATCGGCCTCGGCGACGTCTGGATCGACTGGCGCGGCCGGGTTCGACAACTGACCTAACGTACCTGGAGCAGACCCATGGAAGTCATCCTTCGGCAATCGGTCGAGAAGCTCGGGCACCCCGGAGACGTGGTGAAGGTCTCCAACGGATACGCCCGGAACTACCTCCTGCCGCGCGGCATCGCCGTGATCGCGACCGAGGGCAACAAGAAGCAGATCGAAGCGCAGCGGAAGCGCCTGGAGGCGGCGGAAGACGCCCGGCGCGAAGCCGCGCGCACGGAGGCGGAGCGGCTCGAACAGGTATCTCTCACCTTCTCGGCGCGCGTCGGCGAGGAAGGGAAACTGTTCGGCTCGGTCACCGCTTCCGACATCGTCCAGCAGCTCGAGGCCCTCGGCCACCGCGTGGAGAAGCGGCAGGTGGACCTCCACGAACCCATCAAGGCGCTGGGCGTGTACCGGGTCCCGATCCGGCTTCACGCGGACGTGAAGCCCGAGATCAAGGTGTGGGTGATCAAGCAGTGATCGGCGATGCGTGACTGGTGATCAGGCGCCGCTCGCCGGCGCCGACTCCTCACCAGTCACTGGTCACCAGTCATCGATCACTGGGGCTGTCGGGGTCCCCCTTCCCGGGGGGTGTCGGTACCATGGGCTCGGGACGGAGACGTCGAACGTCTCCCTCCCCGGGCCCTTCGCCCATCGGCTGGCCCCTTTCACCGAATTGTCATGTTGCGTCCCGGGAACGCGCATTATGCTTGAGTTTCGAGCGCCGGCGGCCCTCCGGCGCCGGGAACAAAAGCCATCGGCACTGCTACCAAGGCGCGTTCGTGACCCACTCCCACGCATGACCCTGCCTGCGGCTACCCGGCCCGGCCTGGCTGGTGCGCAGCAGGCGGCGACCCTCTGCCTCGACCTGAAGGCCAACGACGTGGTGATCCTGGATCTCGAAGGCGTTTCTGACATGACGGACTGCTTCGTGATTGCCAGTGGCACGTCCGATACGCACGTGCGCGCCATTGCCGAACATGTGGCGGAAGAGATGAAGAAACGCGGGTACGCGCCCCATCACATCGAGGGCGCGACGCAGGGTCGGTGGGCGCTGGTGGATTTCGTGGACTTCGTCGTTCACGTGTTTCATCCCACGCTGCGGTCGTTCTACCAGCTGGAGCGGCTGTGGGGGGATGCGGCGGTCGTCGCGGTCGCACCGCAAGGAGCAGTCACATGAGGCGGAGGCAGGGGATGGCGTTCGGATGGGCCCTGGCGGCGGTCCTCGCCGTGCCGGCCGGCGCGCAGCAGTACTTCGGCCAGAACCAGGTCCAGTTCGACAAGTTCCAGTGGAAGGTCCTCGAGACCCCGCACTTCATGATCCACTATTACCCGGAGGAGCGGGACGGGATCATGGATGCGGCGCGGATGGCGGAGCGTTCCTACGCGCGGCTGTCCCGGATGCTGAAGCATGAGTTCCGCGAGAAGAAGCCGCTGATCATCTACCGGTCGCGGGGCGACTTCGGGCAGAACAACGTCACCGGGGACCTCGGCGAAGGGGTCGGCGGTGTCACCGAGGCGCTGCGGCACCGCATTCTCCTGCCCTTCACCGGCGACTACAAGAGTTTCGAGCACGTGCTGGCGCACGAGCTCGTGCATGCCTTCCAGTACGACATCTTCGCCCGCGGGCGTGCCGGCAACGGCCTCCAGACGCTGGCGCAGGTGAACCCGCCGCTCTGGTTCGCGGAGGGAATGGCGGAGTACCTGTCGCTCGGGCCGAACCACATCCTCACGCAATCGTGGGTGCGCGACGCGGCGCTGAACGGCTCGCTGCCGACCATCGAGCAGATGACGAATCGTCCCGACCTGTACTTTCCGTACCGGTACGGCGAGGCGCTCTGGGAGTACATCGGCGGCCGCTGGGGCGACGACGTGATCGGCGAAATCATGAATGCCGCGCCGAACGTCGGCATCGAGCGGGCCTTCCGGCGCGAGCTGGGGCTGAGCCTCGAGGAGCTGTCCGAGGAGTGGCGGGACGCGATGCAGGTCAAGCACCTGCCGCAGGTCGCCAGCCTCGACCGGGCCCGGAAGTTCAGCGAGCCGCTGCTCTCGCAGCGCAAGACGGGCGGGTTCTCGGAGCTCTTCATCGCCCCGTCGCTTTCGCCCGACGGCAAGCTCATCACGTTCATCTCGCAGGGAAGTTTCCTCCGCGGCGAGGTGTTCCCCGACCTGTGGCTCGGCGACGCCGAAACGGGCAAGCGCATCAAGCGCCTGGTGCAGACGACGACGTCCCCGGATTTCGAGGAGCTGCGCCTGCTCTACTCGCAGAGCGCGTTCTCGCCGGACGGCAAGCGCCTGGCCTTCACCGCGCAGCGCGAGGGGCGGGACATCCTGTACGTCATGGACGTCGAGCGGCGCCGCACGATCAAGCGATTCGACGTCGGCCTCGAGTGGGTCACCTCCCCGAGCTGGAGCCCGGACGGCCGGCAGATCGTGGTCAGCGGGACCACGAGCGGGCTGACCGACCTCTACGTCATCGATTACGAGAGCTCGGCGCTCCGCCGCCTGACGAACGACCGGAACGGCGACAACCAGCCCTCCTGGTCGCCCGACGGCAACCAGATCGTGTTCACGACCGAACGCGGCGACGGCACCGATCTCGACATGCTCAAGCTCGGCGACTGGCGGATCGCCACGTACGATTTCCGGACCGGGACCATCGAGGTCCTGCCGGGACAGGACGGCCACAACCTGAATCCCCAGTGGGCGCCGGACGGGAAGTCCGTCGCCTTCGTCTCCGATCGCACCGGGATTGCCAACATCTTCCTTTACGACTTCGGCACCCGGGAGCACTACCAGCTGACGAATGTCATCGGGTCCGTGAGCGGCATCACCGAGCACAGCCCGGCGATCACGTGGGCGCGCCAGGCGGACCGGCTGGCGTTCACGTACTTCGAGGACGGGAACTACCAGGTCTGGATGACGGCCAACCCGCGCCGCCTTCGCGGCGAGCCGTACCGGCCGCGCCCGACCGTGGTCGCC
>JABWBJ010000532.1 GCA_013360595.1 Gemmatimonadaceae bacterium
GCCGGGCGCGCGACGATCCGCGCCGCGGGAGCGGCGCCCGGCTTCCGGGCAAGATTCGACGGCATGAAGCGGTGCTGGCGGGGTGGGGGTCCCGCGTGAGGCCCGCCGCGATCAGCCAGCGGCGGCAGGCAGCGAATCTCGCCGCGATTGCCATCGCCCGCTGTGCGCCAGGTCTCACTTCGTGGTTCCAACAACACGAGAGAACGCCGGTGACCCTGACGCGCCGGCGGACCCGAGGCACGACGCGCAGCCCGAAGCCGCGGTCACCGCCTGCCTAACTAGCTCCCGGAATCCCGGGCGGGCGATGCCACTTATCGTGTGACGCGGGTTACATCGCGCCCGGCGCGGGGGCGGGGGCGCGCCCAGGAACCCTCACGCCCGCACCGCGCTCAGCCGCCGCGAAGCTCCTCGAGCTCACGCAGGCGCGCGGGCTCGGCGGCGCGCTGGCTGGCCTGGAGAGCGGGCATCAGGTTCGCTTCGGCCAGGAGTTTGGCCTGGTATCGCTGCGATTCGCCGACGCGCTCCACCTCGAGCGCGATCGCGTCGACCGCCTGCTCGATCCGCTCCATCCGTGCGTCCTGCTCGGCGCGCGCTCGGTCGTCGGCGCGACCCCAGCGCCGGCGCGAAATCCAGCGCATGGCGATCACGCCCAGCAGCACCGGCACGATCACCGAAACCGTGATCCCGGCGGCGCGTTCCATGGTGTCCGTATCGAAGCCCTGCCGCGGTGGCACCAGTACCGTTCCGGACGGCACCTGCCCGGTCCGCAAGGTGCGCCCGGATTCCTCGATGTCCTTCTCGATGAGGACGATCCGCTCGTTCAGGACCTGCAGCTGCTGCTTGAGCCCCTCTTCCGTGCCGGGCGGGGCATTCCGGATGTCGTCGAGCAGGTTGTCCCGGCGCCGCTGCGCGGAGGTGAGCTGGTCGGACATCTCGCTCCGCTGCTGGCGAATGACCTGGGCCTCCGCCTGCGTCAGCGGGCGCGTGGCCTGACCGGCACTGACGTCAACGAGGACGGGAGCGGGAGTCGGGGGCGGGGGCGGGGTCGGGGTCGGGGTCTGCATGACTGAATCCTACGTCGCGGCGAGTTCCGGAGTTGCATACGACACGGCCAAACACGATGCCGCCGCCTCTCAGCGTCGTCGCGGCTGCTTCGCTATTCCGGCGTTCCTTCCAGCAGGGGCTCAAGCTCCAGGGCCTGCGCGCCGTTCTCATTGCAGATCGCGTACCTGGTCTCGCCCGCGTGGTACATGGCCACTCCGGCCGTCTCTCCGCGCTTGTTCAGGACGAAGAACCGGATGTTGAAGTTCGGGTTTCCGCGGGCGTTGAGGAGGCGGCGTTCGACGGTGTTGGCCCGGATCCGCTTCAGGGCTTCCATGCCGGCATCCTTGGGGGACATTCCGCGCCGCATGGACTCCACGATCAGGTACGAGCTGAGGTTGTACAGATTGGCCTCGCCGCGCCCGGTCGATCCGGCCGCGCCGACGTCGTTGTCGACATAGAGGCCCGCGCCGAGGATGGGGGAGTCGCCCACGCGTCCCGGGATCTTCCAGGCCAGTCCGCTGGTGGTCGTGACGCCGCAGATGTCGCCGTTGGTGTTGATGCCGTCGCAGTTGATGGTCCCCCAGAAGCTCCCTTCGGGGATCAGTCCGTCGCGGACCATGGACCTGCCGGCTGCCAGGGCCCGGTCGGCGAACCCCGGGTCGCGCTCATGGGCCGGCGGCCGCCGTGCTCACCGCTG
>JABWBJ010000533.1 GCA_013360595.1 Gemmatimonadaceae bacterium
CCGGAGGCGGCGGCGCTGGCGCCCCCGGCCCCGTTCCGACGGGCCGCGGCGGCGGACAGGCGCGGGAGTGGTATCGCGGGATCCCGGTTCCACCGAATGCGTCGCAGAACTTCTCGCGCCGGAACAACACGAACTACATGCAGACGGCAGTCCTCTCCGCGCTGCAGCTCACGTCGATGTTCCCGAACCTCGTCGTGCAGAACTTCTACGTGAAGACGAAGAACTCGATGGAGGCTGGCCGGAATGCGCCGCCGCACGGGTACGTGATCCCCGTGCAGCGTGACATGACGAAGGCCGCGACCCTGGTCAACGTGCTCCGCGCCCAGGGCATCGAAGTCGGCATGCTGCGGTCGCCGGTCACCATCGACAGCGTGACGTACGCCGCGGGCTCCTATGTGGTGAAGCTCGACCAGCCGTACGGCCGCCTGGCGAAGAATCTGCTGGAGCGGCAGGACTACCCCGACCCGGCGCTCCGCACCTACGACGACTCCGGCTGGTCCATGGGGTTCGCGTTCAACGTGGACGTGAAGGAGATCCGCCACAAGTCGATCCTCGACGCCCCCACGACGCTCGTCACCACCGCCGCCGTGAAGGGGACGGTCGCCGGGTCGGGGACCGCGGCGCTGGCCGTGGCGCACTACGGATCCAACAACATGATCGCGTTCCGCTACCGGCTGCGGAACCTTCCCATGCGCGTGGCCGAGACGGCGTTCACGGCCGAAGGCGTCTCGTTCCCGGCCGGGTCATTCATCGTGACCGGATCCGCGGCCGACCTCCAGGCGGCGAAGGCGGCGGTGGAATCGCTGGGACTCACGGCCGCGGCGCTCACGACGGCGCCCGCGGTCGAGTCGCACGACGCCGACGTTCCGCGCGTGGCCATCTACTCGCAGTGGCAGGGCACGCAGGAACTGGGCTGGTACCGGCATGCCTTCGATCAGTTCGGCATCCCGTTCGACCTGATTTACAAGGAACGGGTCGTGAAGGGGAACCTGAAGGCGGACTACGACGTGATCGTGATGGCGGCGCAGAACGTCACACGGACGACCGTCATGGCGCCGCCGGCCGCGCGGGCACAACCGTACCGCAGGACCGACAAGTTCAGGTTCCTCGGCACGTACGGCGAGACCGACGACATGACCGGCGGATTCGGACAGGCGGGCGTCGATGCCTTCGAGGCGTTCCTCGAGGCCGGCGGCACGCTCATCACCACGCTCCAGGCGGTGCGGTTCCCCATCGAGTTCGGGTTCGCCCGCTCGGTGGACACCGAATCGCTGACCGGGGTCAACGCCCAGAAGCCGCTGGTCAACGCCGAGATCCGCAAGGCGGACCACCCGGCCTTCTACGGCTACGAGAAGAGCGTCTTCCCGATGAAGTTCGGGCAGGGCCAGCAGGTCTTCCGCGTTGGCGTGGCCGACCAGGACAACGTGCTGGCCGCGTTCGTCGGCGGGGAGTCCTCCGTGCTGTCGGGCCTGATGGTGGGCGCCGACAACATCCGCGGCCGGGCGTTCGCGGTGGACATTCCCAACGCGCATAACGGGAAAGGACGGGTCCTGATGTTCGCCAACAACCCGATCTACCGCTGGCAGAACCACGGCGAGTTCAACATGGTGTTCAACTCGATCGTGAACTGGAACGACGTGCCGGCGCCGAAGCCGGCGAACGTCGTACCCTGACGCACCGCCGCACGCGATGACCGCTGTCACGCGCCGGGACGCGCTCCGGACGCTCGCCTGGTCGGGG
>JABWBJ010000534.1 GCA_013360595.1 Gemmatimonadaceae bacterium
CAGCCGCTGGCCGTGTTGCGCGGCGCGACGGTGCTCGCGGTCGCGGGCGTGGGCGATCCCGGCTCGTTCGAGGGGCAGCTCCGTGCGGCCGGTGCGCGCGTCTCGTTCCGGGAGTTCCCCGACCACCATGTCTATGATTCCGCTGACGCTGCGCGCCTGGCGCGTGACGCCGGTTCCGTCACCCACGTCCTCTGCACGATGAAGGACGCGGTCAAGCTCGGACCCCTCTGGCCTCGCGAAGCCGGGCCGCTTTGGTATGTTTCCTTGCGCTGCGAGGTCGAGTCGGGTGGGGCGGTTCTGTCCGCGCTGCTTGGCCGGGTTCTCGCCGCGCGCCGACCTCACCACTGATCGCCGCCGACGCGGCGCCATGACTCATCGACTCATGCCGACTGATCTCCGGTTACCAACGAACGCGATCGTCCAGCCGGACAAGGACCGTTTTCTGCACGAGGAGAACCCGTTCGAGGCGATGATGTCGCGCTTCGACCGTGCGGCCGACCTCCTCGACCTCGAGCCCGGCCTGTACAAGGTGCTCCGCAAACCCGAGAAGCAGATCATCGTCGCCTGTCCGACCATGATGGACAACGGCGAGATCGAGGTGTTCACGGGCATCCGGGTCCTGTACAACACGTCCCGCGGCCCCGCCAAGGGCGGCATCCGGTTCGACATGAACGTCACGCTGGACGAGGTGACGGCGCTGGCGGCGTGGATGACCTGGAAGTGCGCGGTGGTGAACGTCCCGTTCGGCGGCGCCAAGGGGGGCGTGATCTGCGACCCGCTCAGGATGAGCGCGGGCGAGCTGGAGCGCCTGACGAGGCGCTACACCGCCGGGATCATCAACACCCTGGGACCCGATTCCGACGTGCCGGCGCCGGACGTGAACACCAACGAGCGCGTCATGGCGTGGATCATGGACACGTATTCCATGCACAAGAACCACACGGTGACGGCGGTCGTCACCGGCAAGCCGGTGGAGATGGGCGGGTCGCTCGGCCGCCGCGAGGCCACGGGGCGCGGCTGCATGTTCGTCACGAAGGAAGCGCTCGCGCACCTCGGCATGACCCTGAAGGGAACCACCGTCGCGATCCAGGGGTTCGGCAACGTGGGATCGGTCACCGCGCAGCTCCTGGCCCGCGAAGGGTGCCGGATCGTCGCGGTCAGCGACCGCACGGGCGGGGTCTACAACCCGGCCGGCCTCGACGTGGACGACGTGATCAACTGGGTGAAGCACCACAAGACCATCGAGGGGTACGCCAAGGGCGAGTCGATCACGAACGACGAGCTGCTGCTGCTCGACGTCGACGTCCTGGTGCCGGCGGCGCTCGAGAACGTGATCACCACCAAGAACGCGGGGAAGATCCGCGCGCGCATCATCTGCGAAGGGGCGAACGGACCGACCACGGCGGGCGCCGACGCGATCCTCGAGGAGAAGGGGATCTTCGTGATTCCGGACATCCTCGCCAACGCCGGCGGCGTCACCGTGTCCTACTTCGAGTGGGTGCAGGACCGCGGCGGCTACTTCTGGAGCGAGGACGTGGTCAATGACCGGCTGCGCGACATCATGGTGCGCGGGTTCCGCGACGTCCTGGAACTCTCCCGGCAGCACAAGGTGAACATGCGGACCGCGGCGTACATGCTCTCGATCAGCCGCGTCGCCACCGTGCACCGGCTGCGCGGCATCTACGCCTGATCGCTCGGGCGGACCCACCGAGGCTGACGGGTGAGGTTCCGCGTG
>JABWBJ010000535.1 GCA_013360595.1 Gemmatimonadaceae bacterium
GCCGGCGGTGCGGCGCGCGTTGGCCGCGGTGGGCATTCACGACATCCGGATCACGCGATCTCCCGGCGACGAACGCCGGCTGGCCGCCGAGGCCGCCGCCGCCGGCATCGAGACGATTGTGGCGTTAGGCGGCGATGGGACGTGGGGGAACGTGGCCCGCGGGATCCTCGAAAGCGGCATCGACGCCCGGCTGGTGCCGATCGCGGCCGGCACCGGCAACGACTTCCCGCACGCCCTCGGCCTCCCCGCCAGTGACCCGGCGGCCATGGCAACGATCGCGGCCGGCGCCCACGCCGTTCGCGTGGACCTCGGTCGGGCCAATGACGTGCCGTTCCTCAATGTCGCGGGGGTCGGACTCGAGGCGGCGGTGCTGGAAGCCACGGGCCGGTACCGGCTCCTGAGCGGGTCGCTCGTTTACGTGGCGGCGGCGCTTCCGCTGCTGAGGTCCTTCGCGCCCCTCCGGGCCAGCGTGAGCATGGACGGCGGGCCGCCGCGCGCCGGGACATGGCTCGCGATCGTGGCGTCGAATGGCCCGCGGTTCGGTGGCGGATTCCGGGTGGCGCCGGGTGCAAGCGTCACTGATGGCCGGCTCGACCTGGTCTCGGTGCGGGACGCCCGCCCCGCTCGCCGGCTGCAGCTCTTCGTCCGCGCACGGCTCGGCTCGCATGTGAGCCAGCCCGAAGTCGCGCTCGATCGCATCGCGCGGGCTCGCCTGGAGTTCGACTCGCCACCGCTGGTCGATGCCGATGGGGAACTGCACCGCCTGGACCGGCCGGAGCTGGACCTCAGCGTCCTCCCGGACGCGCTCCGGGTCGGAGTCGGGGAGCAACCCGCGAGCCGGTGAGGCCCGGTCCCGACCGGGCCCGGCCGGTGGAGCGTTGCACCCTCCGGCTCCCGTCCACACTATTGGGGAGTCATCCGCCGGGAGCGTTCATGACACCGCGTTGGTCCACCGTCGTCGTCGCCGCCTGCCTGGCGCTGCCTGTCGCCGGCGTCGCGCAGCAGGCAGCCCCCCAGCCCGAAGTCGGACCCAAGGTCGGTGAGATGGCGCCCGACTTCGAGTTCACCGGCATCACGCGCTACGGAAAGCTCGCCCACGCCAGTCGACTGAGCCACTTCCGGGGCCAGACGGTCGTGCTGGCCTTCTTCCCGAAAGCGCGAACACGTGGTTGAACGGTCCAGATGGAGGCGTACCGTGATCAGTACGCCACGCTCTTCAACAACGGACGCAACGTCGTCGTGCTCGGCGTGAGCGTCGACCCGGACACCACGCTCATCAACTGGTTCCGCGAACTCGAGACGCCCATCATGGTCGCCGGCGACTCCGAGAACGCCACGATCAGCCGGCTGTACCAGGCCTACAACGAGAACAGCAGGCAGAACAGCCGCCACCTGTACGTGATCGACCCGACCGGCAAGGTGACGTACAAGGCGCTGCCGTTCCGCGTCATGGCCGGCGATGCCTACACGGAGCTGGAGGCGGAAATCGACAAGCTGAACCCGCCCCGGCCACCCGGCGGAGGCCCATGATTCCACCCGTCGCCCCGGCCATCCGCCGGGGCGACGCGCATGCACCATGGTCCCGGATCCATTCGCGCTGCTGCTGAGGGCTTACCGGGCCGGCGTGGCAGCCGCGCAGCCGGAACGCGCGACGCGGGAGGCCGTGCTGGCAATGGACGAGCTGGCCGACGAGGCGTGGATCTTCTCGGTCGGCAAGGCGGCGCACGGC
>JABWBJ010000536.1 GCA_013360595.1 Gemmatimonadaceae bacterium
GGTGAACGAAAACGTGCTGCCGCGTCCCTCGGTACTGTCCACGCGGAGCCGGCCGCCGTGGGCCTCCACGATGCCCCGGGCGATCGCCAGCCCCAGCCCGGTGCCCGCCGTGCGGCCGGACCGGCGCGAGTGCCAGTGCCGGTCGAAGATGTGCGGAAGGTGGTCGGCCGGGATGCCGACCCCGTTGTCGCTGACCGCGACCTCCACGCGATCGGCCCGGCGCGCGGCCGACACGGACACCCGGCCGCCGGACTCGGTGAACTTCACGGCGTTCTCGATCAGATTGGCCAGGACCTGAATCATCCGCGTCGAATCGACGAGCACGTCCGGAAGCGACGCGGCGACGTCCCCCCGAACGTCGACCAGCCGCTCGGCGGCCGCGCTCCGCGTCATCTCGAGCACGCGTTCGAGGAGATCGTCCAGCCGCTGCGGCGACGGATCGACGCGGAAGTGACCGGACTCGATCGTCGCCACGTCCAGGAGATCCTGGATCATCCGGTTCATCATCGCGGCCGACTCGATGATGGCGCCGAGCAGTTCGTCCCGATTCGCAACCGAGGCGTCCTCGGTCAGCACCCGGGCGCACATCGTGATGGCGGCGAGCGGGTTCCGCAGGTCGTGCGAAACCGCGCCGAGCACCTCGTCCCTGGCGACGGTGGCGTGCTGCGCGGTCCGGTACAATCCGGCGTTGTCGATCGCGAGCGCGATCAGCTTGGAGACCGATTCGGCCACCCTGAGCCGTTCGGCGTCGAACAGGCGCGCGGCGTCCGTGCAGATCAGGGTCAGGACGCCGACCATCCGGCCCCGGGCCACGAGCGGCAGGCTCGTCAGGCGCTCCATGCCAAGCTGCGCCAGGCTCGCGGCCAGCGCCGGCCGGGCCGGGTCGGCCGCCGCCGAGTACTGCTGGGTGACGGGCGAGCGGCTGGCGATCACGGTGGCCACCGGGAAGGGCCAGTTCGATGGCGCCTCTCCGCGCGCCTCCAGCTCGCGGAGCCGCTTGGTGCGGTCCGGGTCGTCATGGACGCTCGGGATGCGCCGGATCGTCCCGTCCTCCCCTACCAGGTCGAGCACACAGCAGTCGGCGAGATGCGGGATCGCCAGGTGGACCGCGCTCACGAGCGTCGACTCGTAGTCGAGCGACTCGCTGAGCGACACGCCGGCCTCGGCGAGGAAGTGTTCGTCGCTCAGCTGGCGGTGGCGCTCGGTGACGTCGCGCAGGACGACGGTGAACAGCCGTCGCCCGGGGAGGTCGAGTCGCGAGATGGACGCCTCGGCGGGGAACTCCGTGCCATCCTTCCGGCGCCCGGCGATCTCCTGGCGCTGGCCCATGCGGCGCGCGACTTCCGGGCCCGTGCCGAAGCGCTCGATGTGCCGCGCATGCGCCGCGTGGTACCGCTCCGGCAGGAGGAGCGAGAGCGGCTGTCCGATGACGTCGCCCGCGGACCAGCCGAAGGTCGTCTCGGCGCCGTGATTGAAGAGGAGGATCCGCTGTCCTTCGTCGACGGTGATGATGGCGTCCACCGAGATCGACGTGATGCCGGCGGCCTGCTTCTCCGACGCCCGGAGTTCCTCGGCGACCGACTCGAGCGCGGCCCGGTCGCGTCTCACGGCGAACAGCGCCGACAGCGCGGCCGCGACGGCGATCGCCGCGAGCGCCATCGACAGCGCCGGGGCGGCCGCGGCGGAGCGCCCGGTTCGCGCCAGATGCCAGCCCTCGACCGCCA
>JABWBJ010000064.1 GCA_013360595.1 Gemmatimonadaceae bacterium
GCCGGCCGTGGCCACGGCGGCTGCGGTCCGCGTTCCCGCCGAAACCCTCACCGTGGCGGACAGCGCATCGGCGTTCACGTTCCTTACGCTCGGAGGGGTCCTGCACGACGCAGAATTGCGCCAGTACCGCGCCCTTGGTGCGCGTGACGGGGCCGTGCGGCTGGAGGGAGGCGGTGCGCCGCTGGTGCGGTTCCAGGGGATCGTCGGGCGCGACACCATCGCCTTCGACACAGCGACCTTCCGCGTCGTGGGGCGAGACCGCACGGGCCGGTACGAGCGGATCCGCCTCGAAGGGGCGGTCGCGGCGGACACGCTCGCGATCGAGTATGGCGTCGACCCGGACAGCTTCCTGGTCAGGCTCGATGGACGCGTCCGTGGGCCGCTCGCCGACAACGGGTTCATCCTGCTGCATCTGGCGCCGACCCTGAGTTCGTATGAGGCCGATTCGATCGACGATCAGCGCCACCTGAGCTTCGCCTACGAGATCGCGCGGCGCGGGGCGAAGGGGACCGGCTTCGGCAAACTGGATCCCGGCGAGCGCCAGATCGTCCCGGGCCCGCTGACCTGGACCGCGGTCAAGAGCAAGTACTTCATCCTCGGCGTCCTGGCGCGGGACAGCGTGTCGCCCATGGCCGAGCTGACGATGACCGGCCTGGCGCGAATGTCGCGCACGCCGACGCTGGCGCAGGGGACGGTCGTGCTGCAGCCACGCCAGGGCAGCTTCGCCCTGGACATCTACGCCGGACCACAGCAGGCCACCCGGCTCCAGGCGCTCGGGCGGGACTTCGAGAACTCGAACCCCTACGGCGGCTTCCTGCAGCCCGTCGTGCAACCGTTCGCCGGGCTCGTGATGCGCATCCTGCTCTGGATGCGGCACACCTTCGACCTTGGCTACGGCTGGGTGCTGGTGATCTTCGGCGTCGCGGTGCGGATCATCCTGTGGCCGCTGAACCAGACGGCCATGCGGACCAGCCTGAAGATGCAGCGGCTGCAGCCGGAGCTTCAGGCGCTGCAGGCGAAGTACAAGAGCGACCCGCAGAAGCTGCAGACCGAGATGATGCGGGTGTACAAGGAGCACGACATGAGCCCGTTCAGCATGTTCTCGGGCTGCCTCCCCGTGCTGCTGCCGATGCCCGTGCTCTTCGCGCTCTTCTTCGTGTTCCAGAGCACGATCGAGTTCCGCGGCGTGCCGTTCATGTGGCTCGCGGACATCTCGCTCAAGGATCCGTTCTACATCCTGCCCCTGGTGATGGGCGCCTCGATGTTCGTGCTGTCGTGGATCGGCAGCCGGAACATGCCGCCCAATCCGCAGACGAAGATGATGATGTACCTGCTCCCGGTGATGATGACGTTCTTCCTGGCCAACCTCGCGGCCGGGTTGAACCTGTATTACGCCGTGCAGAACATCGCGGCGCTCCCGCAGCAGTGGATGATCGCGACCGAGCGGGCGCGGGCGGCCGCGAAGAAGACGTAACCCGGCGCCAGGCGGCGGCTCGGTCGGGCTCATGGGCGCACTCGACGACACCATTGTCGCGGTCTCCACCGCCGCCGGCCGCGCCGCGATCGCGGTGGTTCGCCTGAGCGGACCCCGGTCGCACGACATCGCCCGCCGGTGCCTGACCCGGTTCCCGGAGACCTCGCGCGTCGCCGTCCTGAGCGACGTCCGGGATCCGCTGACCGGCGCCGTCGTGGACCGGGCCGTGGTCACGCGATACGACGCCCCCCTGTCGTTCACCGGTGAGGACGCGGTCGAGGTCAGCGGGCACGGGGGGCTCCTTTCACCGGCTGCAGTGACGGCGCTCCTCATCCGCGAGGGAGCCCGCCAGGCGGACCCGGGCGAGTTCACGCGGCGGGCGCTGTTGAACGGCAAGCTCGATCTGCTGCAGGCGGAGGCGATCGCGTCCGTGGTGGACGCTCGAACGGAAGCGGCGCGGCGCGCGGCGCTGCACCACGCGGACGGCGGCACGTCGCGCCAGATCCTGGCCCTGCGCGACACCATCATCGAGCTCGAGGCCCTGCTGGCCTACGACATCGACTTCCCCGAGGAGGATGACGGTCCTGTCGCGCCGGAACGCGTCGAGCGAACCCTGGCCCTGGCGCGGGACCAGGTGGGCGCGCTTCTGCGAAACGTCCGTGTCGGTGAAGTGGTGCGGGAGGGGGCGGTCGTCGTGCTCGCCGGGCCCCCCAACGCGGGGAAGTCCTCGCTGTTCAACGCGTTGCTCGGCGTGGACCGCGCGATCGTCCACGAGACGCCGGGAACGACGCGCGACGCGATCGATGCCGTCATCGAGGCCTCACGCTGGCCGCTCCGGCTGGTCGACACCGCGGGGCTGCGGGAAAGCGATGACGACGTCGAACGCACCGGCGTCGAGGTGAGCCGCCGGTACCTGGCCGGTGCGCACGTCGTCGTCGTGTGTGGCGTGACCCAGGCGGAGATCCAGTTCGCGCAACGAGCCATCCGGACCATATCGCCGGCCCCGCAGGTCGCGGTC
Source organism: Gemmatimonadaceae bacterium (assembly GCA_013360595.1). Classification (GTDB taxonomy): domain Bacteria; phylum Gemmatimonadota; class Gemmatimonadetes; order Gemmatimonadales; family Gemmatimonadaceae; genus JABWBJ01. The sequence continues at coordinate 2,493 of JABWBJ010000064.1, forward strand.
GCGACAAAGCGGGACATCGCTCCGGGGGAGCTCGTTGCCGGCGCCGTCGCGGTGAGCGCTCACCGGCGAGAGGGGCTGAGCGCGCTCCTCGACGAGATCGAACGCGTCCTGGACGAGCAGTACGGGTCGCTCGAGCCTGATGCGCCGGTCCTCACCCGCGCGCGTCACCAGGCCGCGCTCACGGAAGCGGCTCGCGAGCTCGATGCCTTCGCGGCCGCCTGGTCGAGCCGGGAGATTCCCGCGACCGTTGCCGCCGTCCCCCTGCGCGGCGCGGTGCACGCGCTGGAGGCGCTGGTCGGGGTGGTGGATGTGGAGGACGTCCTGTCCCGCGTCTTCTCGAGCTTCTGCGTCGGGAAGTGATCGCGGATCAGGCGGATGCGGTCGCCACCGAGGATGCGGAGAGGTCGATGATCTCGTGCGCCCCGGCGCGGACGGCCCACGCCGGGCCGCGCATCTCGATGGCCGGCGCCACCAGTCGCGATCCCACGAAGTAACCGGCTCGCTCCGGCACGACCGTGCGATCGATCGCGCGCGCTTCGTCGGACACGCCGCCCGAGAGGTAGCGCAGGCGGAGCCCGAGCGCGGCGCCGTCGAAGTCGGCCAGGATGGCGCGCGTGACGACCGACTCGAGCTCCCGGATCCGGGCAAACTGGCGCCGCGCGTAGCCGAAGTACTCCCAGGCCGCGTGTCCCGGCGACACGAGCCGCGAGACCTCGACCGCGATTCCCTCGTTCACGACATGTTCGCCAAGCGTCGCGCCGCGGCCGGTCTCCCAGTAGGAGTAGTAGCCGTCGGACTCCTCGATGACCTGGCGGATCTCGCTCCGGCTTCGCGGCGAGGTGTAGCGGACGGCATGCGCCATCTCATGCGCGAGCCACATCGGAATGAGCTCGGGATCGAGGCCGAGGCCCTGGGTCTCGTGGTTCTGAACGCCGGTGAAGTGCTCGAGACAGACGAACGCGATGCCGCGCCCGGCCACGACGAGCTCGCCGGCATTGGCGGCACCGACGCCGACCATGAGCATGACGTCGATATCGACGTCGCTCTCCAGCAGAGCCGCGCACTGCGCCTCGGCGCTTCGGGCCAGGGCCACCACGTCGGTGCGCTCGAGCATCGCAAGCAGATCGGATCGATCGGCGAGCGCGGCCATGCGGACCACGTCGGCGAAATGCGCCGTGTCCGGATCGAAGACGTAGTTGTGCCAGTACGCGGCCAGGCGATGGCGGTGCGCGTCGTAGTAGCGATGGTAAGCGGCAACCCGGTCGGAGCTGTTCAGGACCTCCAGAAAGTCCGGCAGCAGGTTGACGAGCATCTACGACCAAGGCGCAGGTGGGCGGCGCGGGCGCATCGCGAAAAAAACGCGCGGCAAGATACTCGCGCCATCCTGCGACTACAAGAGATGAATCGCCGATGTGGAAATGCGCGTCCGGTCAGCGCGTGCCGAACAGGCGGTCACCGGCGTCGCCGAGGCCCGGCAGGATGTAACCGCGCTCGTTCAACTCACGATCGAGCGCTGCCGCGACGATGCCCACGTCGGGATGCTCGGCGCCGAGTCGGCGCACCCCTTCAGGCGCGGCGACGAGACAGAGGAACCGGATCCGCGTGGCGCCGGCGCGCTTCAGCGAGGCGACCGCCGAGGCGGCGCTGCCGCCGGTGGCCAGCATCGGATCGAGCAGGAGGAAGTCGCGCTCCGAGGCATCGCCCGGCACCTTGAAGTAGTAGTCGACCGGCTGCAGCGTGTCGTGGTCTCGATACAGGCCGATGTGGCCGACGCGCGCCGACGGCACGAGCCGAAGGACACCCTCCACCATCCCGAGCCCGGCTCGCAGGATCGGCACGAGCGTCAACTTCTTGCCGCTGACGCGATAACCCGTCGTGGCCTCAAGTGGCGTGTGCACGGTCACCGCCTCGAGCGGCAACCCGATCGTGGCCTCGTACGCGAGCAGCATCGCCAGCTCATCCACCAGTTCCTTGAAGATCTTGACGGGTGTGTCGCGGCTGCGCAGCAGGGCCAGCTTGTGCTGCACCAGCGGATGCCGGACCAGTGTCAGATTGGCGTGGGTGGTGTGCATGAACGCCAAGGTACTAACTTCGCGCGCATGACAGAATACCGACGCCGTCGCGCCGCACGGCTCTGAGATGGACGTCACCTTTGCCGGAGCGGCGCGGGAGGTCACGGGGTCGTGCCACATCGTGCACGCCGCCGGCCGGCGCGTCGCGCTGGACTGCGGTCTCTTCCAGGGCCACCGCTCGGATGCCGACCGGAGCAACCGCGCGCTCCCGCTGCCCGTGGACCAGCTGGACGCCATCGTGCTGTCGCACGCCCACATCGACCACGCCGGCCGCATCCCGTTCCTCGTCCGGAGCGGCTTCGAGGGGCGCATCTATTGTACACCCGCCACCCGCGACCTGGCCGCGTACATGCTGATGGACTCGGCGTTCATTCAGGAGAAGGACGCCGAACACCTGCAGCGCCGCGGGCGCGAGTACGTCGAACCGCTCTACGACAGCCGCGATGTGTCGCGCACCATGGAACAGGTCGTGGCGGTGCCCTACCACCGATGGTTCGACGTCGTGCCGGGCGTTCGCGCGTCGTTCGTCGACGCGGGGCACATCCTGGGCTCGGCCTCCGTCATGCTCGACTGCCAGGAAGGCACCCGGCGGCAGCGTCTCGTGTTTTCCGGTGACATCGGACGGGCCGGGCTCCCGATCATCCGGGACCCCCAGGTCCCGGACGACGCCGACACCGTCATCATGGAGTCCACCTACGGGAATCGGACGCACGCCTCGGTCGATGACGCCCGGAACCGGCTGGCGACGATCATATCGGAAACGGCGGCCCGCGGCGGGCGTGTGATGGTGCCGGCGTTCGCGGTGGGACGGACGCAGGAGATCCTGTACGACCTGCACAGCCTGGCCCGTGACGGCCGAATCCCCCGCATCCCGATCTTCATCGACAGTCCGCTCGCTTCCGACGTGACGTCAGTCTTCGAGATGCACCCGGACTGCTTCGATGATGGCGAGGAGCTGGTCCGCCGCGTGGATCAGCTCTTTCGATTCGACCTCGTGCGGTACACCCGAAAGGTGGAGGAGTCGAAGGCGCTCAACGCGCTGCGCACGCCGTTCGTCGTGATCGCCGCCTCGGGAATGGCCGAGTCCGGCCGGATCGTGCATCATCTGGCGAACGGCGCCCACGATCCCAGAAACACGATCCTGATCGTCGGATTCCAGGCCGAACACACGCTGGGCCGGCGAATCGTGGAGAGGCGGCCGAGCATTCGCGTGTTTGGCGAGGAGGTACCCCTCCGTGCCCGCGTCGAGGTGCTCAACGGATACAGCGCACACGCCGACCGTGACGAGCTGGTGCGATGGATCGAGACGCTGAAGTCGCGGTCGCCACGGCTCTCGCGCGTGCACCTGGTCCACGGCGAACCGGAGGCGCAGGACACGTTCGCCAACGAACTGCGGATGCGCGGCTTCGCGGTCAACGCTCCCGCGCGGGGCGAGTCGGCCCGGCTCTGACGGCAGGGTGCCGGGGCACGAGCGACGCGCTAGAATCCACTCGACTGAGCGTGGCAACCGCCGTGGAGGAACGGGTTTCGCGTGAACGCCGTCGTCGCGAAGGGTCCATGAGTCGGTCGGTGGGGAGGACCCTCGCCGGGTACGCGATCTCCGGAGCACTGGCGGCGTGGGCGATGAGCCTGCTCGGCGTGGTTGCCTGGGGCGCGCGCGACATGGCCCGCCCGGCCGACGCGATCGTCGTGCTGGGCGCTGCCCAGTACGCAGGCCGCCCTTCGCCGGTGCTGAAGGCGCGCCTGGATCACGCGGTCGACCTCTGGAAACGCGGCATGGCGACCTTTCTGGTGCTGACCGGGGGCCGCGGCCCCGGGGACACCACGAGTGAGGCGGACGTGGGCCGCCGCTACGTGCTGCGCGCCGGCGTCGCCGACAGCGTCATTCTGCTCGAGAACCGCGGGCGGACCACGAGCGCTTCAATAGAAGCGGTTGCACGGATCATGAACGAGAAGCGCCTCGACGAAGCCATCCTGGTCTCCGATCCGTTCCATATGCTGCGCCTGCAGATCCTGGCGAAACAACACGGCGTGCCCTCGGTAACGTCGCCCACGCGGACGAGCCCGATCTCCGCCAACCGGCTCGAGGCGGCCGGCTACATCCTGAGCGAGTCGGTCAAGGTGCCGGCTACCCTCGTCCTGGGACTACTGGGCCGCTGAACAATGACGCGAACCGCGGCCCGGATGCTCGCCCCTCTGATCCTCGTGCTTTCGCCCGTGGCGATGGCGGCCGCGCAGCAGCCGGTGGCTTTCGAGCTGCAGCCCGGGATCAGCATCGCCGACTTCGTGTCGGTGCCGCATGGCACGGAGTCGACGACCGCCTTCTCCCTGCGGTTCGCGACGAGATTCCCGGTGAACCGCTGGTTCAATCCCGTGGTGGGTGGCGTCTTCCGGCCGTACGGAAGCACCGGCGCGTCCAGTCGCAACACCGACGCGCCGACGCTCTTCGCGGGCAACGTGATGCGCCTCGTGCCCGCGGCGCGGGCCACGGGCTGGTTCTCCGTCGAACTTCCGCTCCTCGTGACGCACGCGCCGGGCGCGGGAGCGTCCGGAAACCTCCGCGATTACGGCCGTGACCTCGTCGTTCTTCCCACGGTGCTGATGCACGTGGGAGCACGCGGACTGGGCGAGCTGGGGCCGCCGTGGTCCCGGTTCGACGTTCTCGTGCAGGTGGAACAGAACCTGACGCCGAATCGCGATACCCTCACCGGAAAGCGCGACCGGTTCAACCCGGTGGCCACCGTCGGCCTTTCGCTGTCGGTCGGTATGCCTGGCCGGAGCGACTGAATGACGGACCACACCGCCAGCGTCCCCGTGAGAACGGAGCGGTTGACGAACGGCCTGTTCGTCACGCTGTCCGAGGACCGGACCGCCCCAATCGTGGCGGTGAACCTGTGGTACCATGTGGGCTCGGCGAACGAACGCGAGGGCCGGACCGGTTTCGCGCATCTCTTCGAGCACATGCTGTTCCAGGGGTCGGAGCACGTGGCTGCCAACGAGCATTTCGAGCTCATCCAGCGGGCCGGCGGCACGTTGAACGGCTCGACCTGGCTCGACCGGACCAACTACTTCGAGACCCTGCCGTCGAACCAGCTCGAGCTGGCGCTCTGGCTCGAAGCGGATCGGATGGGCCGGCTTCTTCCCGCCATGACGCAGGAGAAGCTGGACACGCAGCGCGACGTGGTGAAGAACGAGCGCCGGTGGTCGGTGGACAATCAGCCCTACGGCACGTGGTGGGAACGCCTGCCCGCGCTCTGCTTTCCGCCATCGCATCCGTTTCACCACTCCCTGATCGGCTCCATGGAGGATCTCTCCGCGGCGAGCCTCGATGACGTGGCGGAGTTCTTCCGCACCTTCGGCAGGGACGCGACCCTCGGCTTCGTCCCCTCGGCGGCGGGGGGCACCCCCCAGGGCCTCCTCGTCGCGCGCCTCCCCGGGGAGGAGGAGGTGGCCCGCCTGCGGGAGCGCTTCGGCTCCCGGCCGGGGATGAAGCCCCGCCAGCCCACGCCCTCCCACGGGTACCCGGTCTTCCTCGAGGAGTTCGAGGGGCGCGGGACCCTCCACTACGGCGTCGGCGGCGGCCACCTCTTCCTCGCCGAGGACCCCACCGTCCTCGACGGGGCCCTCGACCGGCTCAAGGTCCTCGTCGCCGCCACGGCGGATTCCCCCCGCCCCCCCTCCCTCGCCTCGGAGAAGGCCTTCGCCGCCGGCGTCCCCGGCCCCTGGCCGGAGGTCCGGTTCGCCCTCTTCGCCCGCCGCGGCGCGAAGGTGGGGGCGAGGCTCGAGGAGTTGGCCCCCGGGGCGGAGGGAAGCGGGGGCGAGATGGACGCCCTCCTCGCCCGCGCCTTCGTCCCGGTGCCCGGGGAGGGCCCCATGGCGCTCTCCGCCTCCGGTCCCCCCGGGGAGCGCCGGTGGTCGGCCTCCTTCGGGGACTTCTCCTCCATGGGGCGCGCCTGGGAGCAGAGGCTCCCGGCCGGCCTCTGCCTGGCCTGGATCCCCCGGCCCGCCGCCCCCGGCGCCCGGGAGAAGGCCTTCGGGGCGGACTTCGAGGCGCTCCGGGCGAAGAGGCTCTGGAAGGAGATCGACGCCCTCGCCCGCGACGGGCCCCGCCTCCGCCGGCTGCTGGAGGAGGCGGGCGGCCCGGGAACGGCTCCTCCCGAGGAGATCCTCGCCCGCATCCCGAAGGACCTCGCCCTCCTCGGGGAGATGGGGGAATCCCTCCTGCGGTCCATGACCGTGGGCGGGGAGGCGCCGCTCGCGCTCGGGCAGAAGGCCTTCGGGAAGGAGAAGGTCGCCACCGAGACGGTCCTTGCCTTCGATCTCGATCCGCTCTCCTCGGTCCTCCTCGCCGCGCTCATGGAGACCGGGGTGCAGGAGACCGGTGGCGAGGCGCCCGTCTCCTGGCGCCGCGATCCGGGGGAGGGCCCGCCCGCCTGGCACCTCGACCTCGGCGGCCTCTTCGGGCGGGGCGGCCCGGGGGGGGATCCGAGCGAGGAGGCGTTCGCCGGGATGATGGAGGCCTGGGAGCCCGGGGTCGTCCTGGGGAACGGGACCCTCTACGTCACCTTCGGCCCCGCCATGCGGAGGGAGTGCCGGGACCTCGCCGCGGGGAGGGCCGCCCCGCTCTCCGCCGACCCGATCTTCGTCCGCGCCGCCGCCGCCGCCGAGCCCGGGGCCTCGGAGATCCTCTACGACCGGCCCGGGATCGTCCTGCGGGCGGCCGTCGCCTCCGTCCGCAGGCCCATGGAGCTGGCCGCGGATTCGGAGGGGATGGACCCCAAGGCGAGGGACGTCCTCCGCGCCCTCATGGACGCCATGGGGGAGGCCTCCGGCTGGGCGGACGCGGCGACCTTCCGCGTCACCTCCACCCTCGTGGAGGCGGAGCGACGCTCGGTCACGGTCGAATCCTTCGACGCCGCCGCCGCCGCGGCCCCCCCCGTGATCGAACTGGGGCCGGGGCCGATCCGCTCCCCCGCGGCGCTCCCGGGCTCGACCCTGCTCCTCCTCGCCGGGCGGTGGGATCTCGGGCCGGCCAGCGAGGCCTTCGCCGCCTCCTTCCTTAAGGCCCTCCCGGGAGGGAAGGAGCGGTGGCGGAGCCTCTTCACGCAGGAGTCCGGCGTCGATCCGGCCGACGTCGAGCGCCCCCTCGAGCTCCTCGTCGCCGGCATGAAGGGGGAGATGGGCTTCGCCGTCGTCACGCCGGAGAACCCGCCCGCCCCCGAGGGACCGCCGACCGCCGCGGCGGCGCTGGAGCGGCTCCCCTCCTTCGTCTCCTTCTCCGGGTACCGGGACGCGGGGGCGTCCTTCGAGGAGGCGGTCCGCCTGCTGGGGAAGATGGTGGAGGCCCTCGACACCGGCTCCTTCGAGGACGACGCCGCCGCCTTCGAGGCGGGGGAGGGGCCCCCGGCCTTCGGCTTCGCGCTGGAGCGGGAGGAGACCCCCGCCGGCCCCTCGGCGGCGGTCCGCGTCACGGCGGCGGTGGAGCCCGGCGCC
>JABWBJ010000537.1 GCA_013360595.1 Gemmatimonadaceae bacterium
CACCGGCCCGGTGCGCGTGTCCGGGCTCGCCGAGCGGCCGGCCGACGTCGGGACGGCGTCGCGGCGGACGGCCCTGATCGTGAACGGGCGGGTGGTGCGCGACCATGGCCTGACGAGAGCGGTCGAGGGGGCGTACCGGACCGCCCTCTCGCCCGGTCTCCGGCCCTCCTTCGTGCTCGAGGTTCAGCTCCCGGGCGACTCGGTGGACGTCAACGTGCATCCCGCCAAGGCCGAGGTGAGATTCCACGATCGGTGGGAAGTGGAGCGCGCCGTGGAGCGGGCCGTGCGGCGCGCCCTCGGCGTGCTCGACAGCGCGGCGCTGGTCGGTTCGGGCGTGCGGACGTGGCACGCTCCATCGGGGCAGGCGCCGGAGACGCTGCTGGCGCCCCCCACGGACGCCCCGTTCCACGGCGGCGCCCCCCTCTTCGCTCCCGGCGACGACGTCGCGCCCTCCGCGCCTGACGAGGACCCGTCCATCGTGCCGGTCCCCCCGCTGCTCCAGCTCCGGCGCACGTACCTGCTTTACGAGCACGAGGACGGCGTGGTCCTCATCGACCAGCACTCGGCGCATGAACGCGTGCTGTACGAGCGATTCATGCGGCAGATGACCGACGGCGGCGCCAGCGCGCAGCGGCTCCTGCTGCCCGAGACCGTCCACCTCTCACCGCGTGACGCCGAATCGCTGGAAGCGCACCGGGAGCCGCTGGCCCGCCTCGGCTTCGAGCTGGAGCCGTTCGGCGGCCACAGCGTGATCGTGCACGCGGTGCCGGTGCCGCACCGGCGCTTCGACGCGCTCCGCTGCCTGCGCGAGACCCTGGCGACCCTCAGTGGAGACCGGGGGGGGACCGTTCACGCCGGTCACGAGACGCTGGTGGCGACCGTGGCCTGCAAGGCGGCGGTGAAGGCCGGCGAGCCGCTCGCGCCTGACGAGGCGCGCGCCCTCTTCCGCGCGCTGCTGTCCACCGCGCTCCCGGCGCACGACGTGCACGGACGATCGGGGATCATCCGCCTTTCGTGGGACGAACTCGAACGGCGGTTCGGCCGGCGCTGACGTGGTCAGCGCCGGCTCACCGCCGGCCGGGGGAACGGCTCAGGGATCGATGATCAGGATCCACCAGTGGTCGAAGTGGAACGGCCCCGTGCCCACCAGAGCGAACGACGTGTACCGGGGGAACGTGCCGTCCGGTGGCGGGAGCTCCAGCTGCTGGTGCCCGCCCCCCGGCGTCACCCCCACGCGCGCCTTCTCCTGCCCCTGGTAGTAGCCGATCAGCTGCACGCAGTTCGGCGTCGTGCAGAACACGTCCAGAAGCGCCCGGACCGCGAAGACCGGGAACGTAGGCGGCAGGGTGGTAAGGTCGGCGGTGAATCCACCGCGCGAGATGAACATCGTGTTCCCGCTCTTGAAGTACTGCACCGCGCCGCCGTCGAACTCCTGTGAGGTCTTGAAGTGCACAGGGACGGTTCCCGTGGGATTGGCCGCAATCATCGAGGCGTACGTGGCCAGCGGGATCGTCAGCCCGGGCGTGATCGGCCCGTCCGGGATGCTGGAGAAGTAGATGAACCAGATCAGCGGCAGCGGGCACGGTTGGCCATTCATCCCGTCCACGCCGTCGGGAAGATCGGTGGGGTCCCCGGTCCCGATGCCCTTGGGCCCGCCGGTGCCGGGCGGAGCGCCGTCGCCGCCGTTTCCGCCGTTCCCGGCGCTTCCGGTCGTC
>JABWBJ010000538.1 GCA_013360595.1 Gemmatimonadaceae bacterium
CGCGGAGCCGCCGTCCAACATCGCGCTCAACCAGTGGGAGAGCGACACCGAGATCCGCGGCTTCTTCGAGCGGCAGACCGTGCTGTTCTCGGACCTGGCCTTGGACCACGTCAACACGGGCCTCGTCGATCACGAGTCGCTGCTCGTGCCGGGCCTCGTCGCCGCCGGGACGGCGGTGCAGAGCTACCTGTTCCACGCCGACTCGGTGGCGGGCTTCGATGCGCTGCTTTCCGGCTACGTCGTCTTCGACCAGCCGATCCTGGGCGTGCTGATCCACACCGCGTCGATGAACGGTACCGACGACTTCCTCGGCCGGCCGGGCGTGACCTACGGCAACAGCCCCGGCCGGCGGCTGGAACTGCCCCCCGGCTCGCTGGACACGTTCGAGATTTCCGGGGACCGCACGCGGCTGGACTTCACGCTGAAGTTCGGTGCGGCCTACGACGAGATCCGCATCGTGACCGCCGTGCCCGAACCCGGCTCGCTCGCCCTGCTCTCACTGGTCGGGTTCGCCGGTCTGCGACGACGGAGGGAGGCGCGGCGATGAGCGCGAGTCCGTCACGCACTCCCTCGTCCACGGTTCGGCTGCTCCGGGGCGCCGGTGTCGCCGTAGCACTGGTCGGCTTGTTCCTGATTGGCCTCATGCTGCTGACCGCGGGCGTTGATCGTGGATTGCCGCTCCTGATAGCCGCCGGCGCACTCTGCTCACTCGGGGCGTTGATCCAGGGGATTCGGCTCGCCGCCCGGAGCGAGCGGCGCCGTGTCACCGAATGGGCGGACCCCGCGTTTGCCGACCAACTCGTGTGCGAACGATGCGGCGTGTTCCCGCGCGAGAGCGGCATTGCGCGTCCGCAATCGCGAGCGCGTGCGGCGGTCAGCATCATCTTCGGCATCGCGGTCGTGCTGGTGATTGCGAATGCACTGCTGTCCGGGCTGGACAGGCAGTCGCTTGTCGGGGCGGTCGGGGTCATGTTCCTGGGCGCCCTTGCCAGCCGGTGGGCTTCGACGCCTCGGTTCGCCTGCCCGACCTGCAAGGGCGAGTCCGTCGTCTCCTGCCAGAGTGCCAAGGGCGCTCGTTGGGCTGCTTCGTTCAAGGGACCACGCGCTGTCGAGTAGTTGCCAGCATCGATCCCATTCCGCGAGAAATCGTCTCTGAATGGTCAAAGAGCCCTTTCGGGCGGTGACACGGCCTCGAAGATGATTTCTCGCTTCTACGGGCGTCTATCGAGGCCGGGAACGATGCCACCGGCTCGAACCCTTTTCTGAATGCCACACGGGCCTCTCCGCGACGTGAAGCCGTTGCGGTTCGCTCAGCCGGAGCAACACTCCCGTCCACCGGCGGTGCATTAGGGCTGCGGCTGCTGCGGTTTGCGTGGCGTTATCCACAGCCGGCGCGGTTCTTCCGATGAGGCGTGCGAGCCGCCGCCTCGACCAGCGCTGTCGGGGCGCGCTCGGCGGCGGTCGCGGTGCTTTGTATTGGAATATAAGAAAGACAGCGGGGCGCAACCCTTTGATTCTGCTCGATCCGAACCGTCACGATCTGTCGGGCGGCCGTCACAACTGGTCGGTGCACCGTCAGAAAGCCCTTGCGCTTCTGTCGGTCATCTGCCAGTGTGTTGTCTGACTACAGACAAAAATGGAGGGTGAAAATGACGGATGATCGACAGGGTGCGGCGCTGGTCGCGGGAGGCGCGGCAACCGCCGGAGGCGCGAA
>JABWBJ010000065.1 GCA_013360595.1 Gemmatimonadaceae bacterium
AGCGCGCCGATCGCCTCGCCGGCACGCGCGTCACCGGCCGCGGCAGCGACGACCGCACCGGCACGACCGCGCTCCTGTTCGCCCTCCGCCGCCTCGATCCCGACTCCCTCCGGCACAAGGTGATCTTCGTCTGGTCGGTGCAGGAGGAAGGCGGACTGAACGGCGCCCGCTTCTTCGGCGACCGCCATGGCCGGACCCTGCGCCGCGTCTACTCCGTGGACACGTTCGTCTCCAGCGACACGCCGAAGGAATCACCGCACTTCGCGTTTGCGCCGTTAGGCGCCGGCGCCGTGCTGCGCGGACTCGACAACTCGAGCCTCGTCCCGCGCGCCGAACGCGACCGGATCGTGGCGCTGGCCAGCGCGCGCGGGATCCCTCTCCAGCTCGGGACGACCTTCGGGGGCACCGACGGGTCCGCCATCCAGAGCTGGGGCCCGCCGAACATCGGGCTCTCCTGGCCGGGGCGATACTCCCACGGGCCGGCCGAAGTGCTCGACCTCCGCGACGTCGACGCCCTGATCCGGCTCATCGTCGCCGTCGCGACCGCGCCCTGAATCCCGGCCAGGGCTCAGCGTCACCGGCCCGGGGCGGCGGCTCCGGCGATCCAACCGGTACCGTGCGCCGTGCGTATTCGCCACGGCGGATGACCTCCCGACTCCCTCACACCGTCCCGACTCGTGCTCCTCAGGATTTCCGCATCGCTGTCGCTCCTGGCCGGGCTCTCGAGTGCCCTCGCCGCACAGACCATCACAGCGACCGGCAGCGCCGGGCCCCGGGCCGGGACCGCCACCGTGGTCGCGCAGCCGCCGGTGATCGATGGCCGGCTGGACGACGCCGCGTGGCGATCCGCAGCGGTGTACGGGGACTTCGTGCAGCGCGAACTGCGCGAGGGTGAGCCGGTCACGGAACGCACCGAGGTCCGGCTCCTGACCGATGGCGAGGCCCTCTACGTCGGCGCCTGGCTCTTCGACCGGAACCCCGCCGGCATCGTGCCCGGCGAGAAGATCCGCGACGTGACCCTCAGCAACAGCGACTACTTCGCGTTCATCCTGGACACGTACCTGGACCGCCAGAACGGGTTCGTGTTCGCCACCACCCCCGCCGGCATCGAGTACGACGGACAGGTCGTGAAGGAAGGCGAAGGGGGCGGCGTGTTTCAGGCCGGGCAGACGCGCGCGCAGGCCGGATCCATGGGCGGGTTCAACCTGAACTGGGACGCCACCTGGCAGGTCGCGACGTCCGTCGACTCCGCCGGGTGGTACGCCGAATTCCGCATCCCGTTCTCGACCCTGCGCTACGGTTCCGGGACCACGCAGGACTGGGGCATCAACTTCGCGCGCAGCATCCGGCGCAACAACGAGGAAGCGTTCTGGTCGTTCATCCCGCGCCAGTTCAACCTGTACCGGCTGTCGCGGGCGGGAACGCTGCAGGGCATCACCGTGCCGACCAGACGCATCGCCACCGTGACACCCTACGTGCTGGGGTCGTCGGCGCGGAACTTCAGCGTCGACCCGAGGATGAAGGGGACAGGCGAGTTCGGCGCCGATCTCAAGGTCGGCCTGACGCCGAGCCTGACGCTCGACCTGACCTACAACACCGACTTCGCCCAGGTCGAGGTGGACGAACAGCGCACGAACCTGACGCGGTTCCCGCTCTTCTTCCCCGAGAAGCGTCCCTTCTTCCTGGAGAACGCCGGGGTGTTCTCGGCCGGCACGCCGCAGGCCGTCGATCTCTTCTTCACGCGGCGCATCGGCATCGACACGCTGGGCAACCCGGTGCCGATCACCGGAGGCGGTCGTCTCAGCGGCCGGATCGGCGCCGCGACGGTCGGGCTCCTCCAGATCTTCACCGACGAAACCTCGACGGCGGCGGCGCAGGCGTTCTCCGTGGGGCGCGTGTCGCGCGAGTACCGGGGACGATCGCGGCTCGGCGCCATCGCCGTGCAGCGCGTGGCCACCGACGACGGCTCCGACTGGAACCGCACCTACGGCCTGGATGGCCGCCTTGGCCTGAGCGACGCCTGGACCGTGGACTGGTGGGGGGCGCGCACCGAAACCTCGCCCTCCGATCACGAGTCGTCGAAGGAGCTGGCGTACAGCGTGCGCGCCGGGTATCAGACCGGCCGGTGGAACAACTCGGTGCGCTTCGTCGAAGTGGGGGAGGACTTCGATCCGCAGGTCGGCTTCCTCAACCGGCGCGGTGGATACCGATTCGTCGAGTTGTACGGGATGCGCATTGTTCGGAAGCAGGAGTGGAGCTGGCTGAAGCAATGGAATCCGCACGCGAACTACCGCGGCTACTACGCGCATGACGGATTCTGGCAGAGCGGCCAGATCCACGTGGACATGACCGAGGTGGAGTTTGCGCGCGGCGGCCGGTTCGGCCCCGAGTTCAACTGGTACCACGAGGGACTGAAGCAGCCCTTCACGATCTCCCCGGGCGTGACGCTGCCGGCCGGCGATTACAACTGGGGCTCGCTCGGCCTCGACTGGGACACGGACCCCAGTGCGCCCCTTTCATTCACGTCGCGCGGCGAGCTCGGCGCGTTCTACAACGGGCGCCGGTTCGGCGAGACCGTGGCGCTCACGTACCGGCGCGGCGCGTCGCTCACCACCGCGCTGCAGCTCGACTACCAGGACGTGAGCCTCGACCAGGGGGACTTCATCCGCAAGCTGGTCGGGGTGCGCATCGGGTACTTCTTCACGCCGAAGGTCTTCCTGCAGTCACTGGTGCAGTACAACAACCAGGCGCGCGTATGGACGGCGAATGCGCGCTTCGCGTGGCTCGGCACCGCGGGCACCGGTCTGTTCATCGTGTACAACGAGGGACAGCAGGCCAACGGGTTCTTCGACTGGCTCGAGCCGCAGTCGCGGAGCCTGGTGGTGAAGTACACGAAGCAGCTTGGAGGATAGGGGAGGGTAGAGCGCCGAGGGCCGTGGGCCGAGCGCCTGGAGGCTTGCTGGTGGCCGGGCTCGCTCGCAAGTTCGGGGCTTCCGCGGGCGGCGCAGAATCGGCGACCGTGGGGGGGTCCGCTCTGACCAGGAGCTTGATTGGAGCCCAACGTCCCACTCGAGGTCCCGGAGAGACTCGTCCGGGCACTGGCTGATCGCTACCGGATTGTCCGCCCGCTCGGCGCCGGCGGGATGGCCACCGTGTATCTCGCCGAGGATCTCAGGCACTCTCGCCGGGTCGCGGTCAAGGTGCTCAAGCCGGAACTGGCGGCGGTGCTCGGCGCCGAGCGGTTCCTGACCGAGATCAAGACCACGGCGAACCTGCAGCACCCGCACATCCTGCCCCTGTTCGACTCGGGCGAGGCGGACACGTACCTGTACTACGTGATGCCCTTTGTCGAGGGCGAGTCACTCCGGGACCGCCTCGATCGCGAGCACCAGCTGGCGGTGGAGGACGCGGTGCGCATCGCGCGGGACGTGGCCGACGCCCTCGACTATGCGCACCGGCACGGGGTCATCCACCGGGACATCAAGCCGGCGAACATTCTGCTGCACGACGGCCGGCCGCTGGTGGCGGACTTCGGCATCGCGCTCGCCATCAGCGCGGCCGGCGGCGGCCGGATGACCGAGACCGGGCTGTCGCTGGGGACGCCGCACTACATGAGCCCGGAGCAGGCGAGCGCCGAGCGGGACCTGAGCGCGCGCAGCGACGTGTACTCGTTAGGGTGCGTGCTGTACGAGATGCTGGCCGGCGAGCCGCCGCACACGGGGCCGACGGCAGCCTCGATCCTGATGCGGATCCTCACCGAGCAGCCGCGGCCGATCTCCGAGCTCCGGGCCACCGTGCCGGCGCACGTGGCGAGCGCGGTATCGAAGGCGGTGGAGAAGCTCCCCGCCGACCGGTTCGAGACCGCGCGCCAGTTCCGCGAAGCGCTCGAGGATCCAGCCTTCCGGTTTACCCGCGCGACCTCGGCGATGATGGCACCGGGTGCAGCCGCACCGGCGATCCGCACCTCAACCTGGGACCGGAGGAGTGTCGTCCTGGCAGGAGCCGCCGTGCTCCTCGCCGCCAGTACACTCTGGCTCGCCATCCGCCCCGATCCGGTCGTGGACAACGAGGGGAGCGTCGTCGCCTTCCAGCTCGCGGATTCGGTGGGCCCCATGGTCGTCCCGATCGCCGGGCCGGGAGGGTGGCTGGGGTACAGGCAGCGCCGACAGCTCCACCTGCGCGCCCCCGGCCGCCTGCTTACGGAACCCGTCCCGGGCCTCGACTCCATCAATGACGTCCCAAGGCTCTCGCCCGACGGTGAATGGGTGGCGTACGTGGAGTCCCAGAACAACCAGACCAGCCTGCTCCGGAAGGCGCCGTCGCGCGGCGGAAACCCCGTCACCCTGGCGTCGCTGGCTGGGAACGCGTTCAATCCACACTGGAGCGCCGACGGATGGATGTACCTGGCTGCGGGAACACCGGGCAGCTGGTGGCTGCTGCGGATGCCGGACACCGGTGGACCCGTCGATACGCTCTTTGCCGGGCATGCCTTCGTTCCGTACGGCGTTACGTCGCATCCTGGGACCGATCGCATCATATTCGGCCTCTTCAACGCCACGGTAGCGAGTCCACGGCTTGTCTCCCTCGACCTTGGCAGTCGCGACACGACAACGCTGCTCGAGGACGGGTACCACCCGCGCTGGGTGGCGGAGCATCTCGTCCTGTTTGCGAGGGGAGAGGGCTCGATCTTCGCGGCGACGCTTGACGATCGCGGGCGGGTGTCCGGTTCGCCGGTTCCGGTGCTCGATGGCCTGGCGGAGGCTTCGCCGGATGCGCGGTACGACATCTCGCCGTCAGGCACCCTGATCTATGTCTCCGGGCGCGCGACGGGACGGAGCTCCGGCACTGCGTTTTCGCTCCAGCTGGATAGCATCGCCGGTGGCCGGGAAAAGATCCCGCTTCCGCCGTCCGACCACTGGGACGCGAAGTTCTCCCCGGACGGCCGTCGCGTGGCCTATATCCGGAACGATCACATCTGGGTGTACGACCTGGACCTCGGGACGCACACGCAACTCACGCGCGACGGATCGCGTCACCACAACCCCGCGTGGTCTTCGGATGGGATGCGCGTGGCATTCGCGGCCGCCGATGCGCAGGGAGCCGACGTCGACGTCTTCGTCACGGCCGCCGACGGGACATCGGCGATCGAGTCGCTCGGCGGCTCGCCGGGTGACGACTATCCCGCCCAGTGGCTCGGCGACACTGCGGTCCTCGTCTACACGCAGGGGCTGTACGGCCAGAACGTCCTCCTGATCACGCCGGGCGCGAAGGCCCCGACGCCACTGCTCCAGGCGGACTGGATCGAGCGGAACCCGCGCGTTTCGGCCGACGGACGGTGGATTGCCTACATGAGCGACGAAAGCGGTCGCCTGGAGGTCTACGTTCGGCGCTGGCCATCGCTGGCCAACAAGGTCCGGATCTCCGAGGGTGACGCCGGGGTCACGATCAACAGCTTCCCGCTCTGGAGTCCGGACAGCCGTTCGCTGTACTTCCGACAGGGGACGCAGATCATCGCCGCCACGGTGGAGGCCCGGGGCGACAGCCTGCGCGTCACGGCCAGGCGGCAGCTCGGGGGGCCCGAGCAGGGTTACCTGCAGGACATGCACCCGGACGGCAAGCGGCTGCTCATGCTCGCCGAGGACGTCCCGGCAGCGGCCGCCGATCCAGCGCCTCCCGGGAAGCTCATCGTGATCACCAACTGGCTGTCGACGTTGCGGGACCGGTTGAAGTAGGGGGCGCGGAGGCACGGAAGGCGCACGGAGGCGCGGAAGAGGGCGACGCGGACGTCCTCACACCTCGCCGTGACCCCGGGCGGTGTGGCATATTCGTGGGTCGCGACCCGGGGACGCCGTTGGCAGAGGACATTCGAGCACAGGTCCAGTCGTCGTTAGGCGACGCCTATACCATCGAGCGGGAGCTCGGTGGCGGCGGGATGTCGCGGACCTACGTGGCGATGGAGCGGTCCCTGTCGCGCCGGGTGGTGGTGAAGGTGCTGTCGCCGGAACTGGCGGCCGGGGTCTCGGTGGAGCGGTTCAAGCGCGAGATCCTGCTGGCCGCGCAGCTGCAGCACCCGCACGTCGTGCCCGTGCTCTCCTCGGGCGATGCCAACGGGCTCCCCTGGTTCACCATGCCGTACGTGGAGGGCGAGGCGTTGCGCGCCCGGCTGGCCCGCGGCCCATTGCCGATCGGCGAAGCGGTGAGCGTCCTGCGCGACGTCGCCCGGGCGCTCGCATTCGCGCACTCGCGCGGCGTGGTGCATCGCGACATCAAGCCGGATAACGTGCTGCTATCGGAAGGCAGCGCGACCGTCACGGACTTCGGCATCGCCAAGGCCATCAGTGCCGCGCGCCAGGACGCCGGGGCGATGACCCTGACGATGGCCGGTACTTCGATCGGATCCCCGGCCTACATGTCACCGGAGCAGGCGGCGGGGGACCCGAACGTCGACCATCGGTCGGACATCTACGCCTTCGGCTGCATGGCGTACGAGGTGTTGGCCGGGCGGCCTCCGTTTATTGGCCAGTCCCCCGCAAAGCTCCTCGGGGCTCACCTTGGCGAGAAGCCGCGCGACATCCGGGAACTGCGCACCGACGTCCCGGAAACGCTCGCGATGCTGGTGATGCAGTGCCTGGAGAAGGATCCGGCCAGTCGACCCCAGCAGGCCAACGACCTGGTGCGGGTGCTGGACAATGTCACGTCGAGCGGATCGGCGACGGCGGCGCCAGCCGTTCTCGCTGGCCGAATCAACATCGGGAAGGCACTGGGATTCTGGGCCGCGGGCGCCGCGCTCGTCGCCCTGACTGCCTGGGCGGCGACCGTCGTCATCGGCCTCCCGGATTGGGTCCTCCCCGGCTCCGTGGGCGTCATGCTCGCCGGATTACCGATCATCGGCTTGACGGCCTGGGTGCAGCGGGTCGCGCACAGGGCCTACACCGCGACCCCGACGTTCACGCCCGGCGGAACGTCGGCAATGACCCACGGGACACTGCACACGCTGGCGATCAAGGCCAGCCCGCACGTCTCATGGAAGCGCACCTGGATGGGCGGCGCGGTCGCCGTAGGGGGCTTCGTCGTCCTCATTGTCGGCTACATGGTGTTTCGCGCGCTTGGCATCGGCCCGGCCGGATCGCTCGTCGGCGCCGGGAAGCTCGGCGCCGGCGACCAGATCATCCTCGCCGACTTCAAGAGTCCGGCTGACGATTCCACCCTCGGGTTGACCGTCACAGAAGCGCTGCGGGCCGACCTGTCGCAGTCGGCGATCCTCAAGGTGATCCCACGACTGGCCGTCGTCGACATCCTGCGCTTGATGCAGAGACCAACCGACGAACAAATCGATTTCGACCTCGCCCGCGCCATCGCCAGTCGCGAAGGGCTCAAGGCGGTCCTCGACGGGGACATCGTCTCGCTCGGCGGTCGTTATGTGCTTTCCACCCGGCTCATTGCACAGGATGGGACGCAGTTGGCGACGTTCAAGGAGGAAGCCGAGAGCCAGAACGACCTCATTCCGGCGATCGGGCGCCTGGGGAAGCAACTGCGCACCAAGGCAGGCGAGTCGCTGAAATCGGTACGCGAGACCTCCGCACTGGACCGCGTGACGACGGGATCGCTGGACGCGCTGCGCAAGTACACGGCGGCCAATCTTGCCTTCGAGCAGACCGGAGACTATGCGCAGGCGATTCCCCTGATGCTGGAGGCTGTCGGACTCGACTCCACCTTTGCGATGGCCTGGCGGCGGCTTGGCCAGTACTACGTCAACGTTGGCCGCCTTGAGCTCGCGCAGGCGGCAGTCACCCGTGCGTATGAGCTTTCGGATCGCCTGGGGGAAGTCGAGCGGCAGCTGGCCATCGCAGGGTACCACTCATATGGCCCCGCGCCGGATGAAGAGAAGGCGCTCGCCGCGTATCAGGCCGTCCTGACGCGGGACTCCCTCAACTTCATCGCGCTTAACAATGCGTCGTTGATCCTGGCCAGAAGGAGGGAGCTGGAGAAGACACTGGAGTACCGAGTCCGGGCGACAACGCAGCGCGGCACCAGCCCGATCACTTTCGCGAACGCGGTGGGGGCGGCCGTCGTTCTGGGTCGTTGGGAGACCGCTGATAGCATTCAACGCGAGTTCGTGCGCCGGTTTCCGACGAATCCTGCCGCGATCGTTGCGCGCGCGCGTATCGCCGCGGTGCGGGGCGAGTACGACCGCGCCGCGCAGCTCGAACAGGAGGCGATGCCACAGATTGCCGGAAGTCGGACGGCGATGATTGGCCACCTGGGGTTCAGCGCGGACCTGTCGCTCACGCGCGGGAAGGTACGCGAGGCATGGCGGCTTCGCGGGGAACAGCGGGAGCGTCAGAGCCAGGCTGGCGCCACCGCCAACGCCCGCCTCTCGATCGGGATCGACTCGGTGTTCGCGACCGCGGTGGTCCTCGAGGATCCCGCGAAGGCGCGTACGCTCCTCGATCGTGCCGTTGGTCGCGCACCAGTCGATTCCATACCCTACCTCGATCGCAACTACACTCTCCTGCTGACGGCCGCGGCGTTTGCCCGCGATTCCGCGCGTGCCCGCGAGTGGCACGCGGCGGCACGGCAGGCCGCGGAGCGCGGTGGAAACCTCGTGGACCGTTCCGCGTGGGAGGCGTTCGATGACGCCCTGCTCGCTTTTGCCCGCGGTCGCTACGCCGACGCCCTCGCCGGCCTGAATGAGGCCGACCGCCTCGACCTCTCCCGTACCGATATCCTCGGAGCGGCGCGGTTCGTGGTCCTCGACCGGCTTCAGCAGGCTGACTCCGCCATCGCAGCGGGCGAGTCGTACCTGGCGGGAACACATTCCCTCCGATTGGGTCAGGACGCGCTCTTCCTCGCCGGCATCCGGCAGCGACTGGGCGAGATGTATGAGGCGAAGGGGAGCGTCGACAAGGCGCTGACGCACTATCAGGCCTTCGTCGAGCTCTGGAAGGACGCCGATCCGGAGCTGCAGCCCCGGGTTCGCGACGTGCGCTCGCGCATCGAACGGTTGCAGCGGCGGCGCGGGTAGGGAACCAGCGGCGAACTCATCATCGGGAGCGGCGCTGGACCGCCTCGACGCGCGACGCGCCCACGATCGTCATCGGGATCCATATATTCCGGCATGACCAGTGTGGAGCAGCTCTGGATCGCTGCGTGGCGTCGTGCAGGCCCCGCCCTCGAGGAGGTCCGCCGTGCCGAGCTGCGCAGAGGATCTCGTGGTCCTCAAGGCGTTCGCAGCGCGCGATCGCGACTGGGTCGACATCGCCGGCATCGCCGCACGGCAGGGACCAACGCTTGACTGGGATGCGATCTTCGCGCGACTCCAGCCGCTGGTGGAGCTCAAGGAGGCGCCGGAAATCCTCGCCCGCCTGCGCAGCGTGCGAGCGGAGGAGCGCCGGCCGTAACGCGCCTCGCGGTGGCGAGCGAGCCGCAGCGGCCGACCGCGGGTGCTACGGCGCGACGTACTGACCGGGCTTCCCCTCCCGCACCAGCGCCACGAGCACGACCGGGGCCGCCGCGACGGCCACGGCGGCGATACCTGACCCGGTCATCCCCTGCGACGCGAACCACCAGCCGCCGGCCGTGGCGATGACCGCCGCAGACAGCTGGGCACCCAGGTCAGCGCGTCCGAGTACCCGTGCCCTGCGCTCGGGCGCCGTGGCATCAGTGAGCAGCACCGTCGATCCCAGGAACCCGAAGCTCCATCCAACGCCGACCAGCAGCAGCCCGATCCCGAACCCGACCGGCCCCGGAATCGCGGCGACCACCGCGCCGCCTGACGCGAGCAGACCGAGCCCGATGAGGATTGTGGTGCGCCGGCCGATCCGGTCCGCGATCCGGCCGACGAGTCGCGACAGCGCGAACATCCCGACGAAATGCGCGAGCATGAGCGAGCCGAGGACCGACGTTCCATGGCCCGCATGCGCGACGGCAGCGCCAGCGACACCCATCACCGACGCCATCGCGGCCTGGCTGGCAGCCAGGGATGCACTGCCAGCCACGACCAGCCGGCGCTCGTGCCGTCGGGC
>JABWBJ010000066.1 GCA_013360595.1 Gemmatimonadaceae bacterium
CCGGGACCAGGCGCGGGCCGACGCCGTGGCGGCCGGGATCGGCGGCGGCGCGCAGGGGTTCGCCTGTGACATCGCCGACGTGGCGCAGGTGAACGCCCTCGTGGAGTCCGTCGAGAAGGCCTTCGGGTCGCTCGACATCCTCGTGAACAACGCCGGCCTCACGCGCGACAACATCCTGCTCCGGCTCAAGGACGACGACTGGAACGCGGTGATCGACGCCAACCTTCGCGGTGCGTTCGCGACGATTCGCGCCGCGACGCGCGGCATGATGAAGCGCCGCTGGGGCCGGATCATCAACATCTCGTCGGTGGTCGGACTCACTGGCAACAAGGGCCAGGCCAACTATGCCGCGAGCAAGGCGGGGCTGATCGGCCTCACCAAGTCGGTGGCGAAGGAGTTCGCCTCGCGGAACATCCTCGCCAACGTGATCGCGCCGGGGTTCATCGAGACCGACATGACCGCGGCAATGACGCCTGACGCCCGGGCCGCGATGGCTGGCCAGATTCCCCTGGAACGCCTGGGCACCGCGCAGGACGTGGCGAATGCCGTCGCGTTTCTGGCGTCCGAACAGGCCGCCTACATCACCGGGCAGGTCCTGGTTGTCGACGGCGGGCTGGTGATGTAACGAAACGCGCCGCCGTCATTTAGATTCTTCCGGTCCCCGTTTTCAACCCCAGAGGCAAGGTATGGCTGACCACACCGACAAGGTAAAGGATATCATCGAGAAGGAGCTGGGCGTCGAGCGCGAGAAGCTCACCAACGAGGCGAGCTTCATCGAAGACCTGGGCGCCGACAGCCTCGACATCGTGGAGCTGGTCATGGAGTTCGAGAAGGAGTTCAACATCGACATCCCGGATGAGGATGCCGAGAAGCTCCGCACCGTCGGGGATGCCCTGAAGTACCTCAACGAAAGGGTCGGCTCGTAAGTGAAGCGTCGCGTCGTCGTCACCGGGCTCGGGCTGCTGTCGCCGGTCGGCAACGACGTGGCGACCACGTGGCGCGCGCTCCTCGACGGCGCCAACGGCGTCGGGCTGATCACGCAGTTCGATACGGAGCGGTTTCCGGTCAAGTTCGCCTGCGAGCTGAAGGGCTTCGACCCGCTCCAGTACATGGACCGCAAGGAGGTGAAGCGGAACGACGTCTTCACCCAGATGGCCCTGGCGGCGTCGGTGCAGGCCATGGCGGACGCCGGATTCAGCGACGGCGGCTACGACCCGGAGAACACCGGCGTGATCATCGGCTCCGGGATCGGCGGGCTGAAGGTCTTCGAGGCGCAGCACGACGTGTACCGGGAGCGCGGCCCCGGGAAGATCTCCGCGTTCTTCATTCCGATGTTCATCCCCGACATGGCGGCCGGAATCGTGTCCATCCGGTTCAACGCCAAGGGACCGAACTACGCCACGGTGTCGGCCTGCGCCACGTCGGCGCACGCCATCGGCGACGCCTTCCGGATCATCCAGTACGGCGATGCCGACGTGATGATCACGGGTGGCACCGAGGCGGCCATCACCCCGATGTCGATGGGCGGGTTCGCCAACATGCAGGCACTGTCGGAGAACAACGCCGACTACCAGCATGCGTCGCGGCCGTTCGACCGGAACCGGGACGGCTTCGTGATGGGCGAGGGGGCAGGGATGGTGATCCTGGAGGAGCTGGAGCACGCGCGGCGCCGGGGCGCGAAGATCTACGCCGAGGTGGTCGGGTACGGAGCGACCGGCGACGCGTTCCACATCACGCAGCCGGCCCCCGAAGGGGAAGGCGCGCAACGGTCGATGCGCCGGGCGCTGCGCGACGCGGGCCTCGATCCGGCCGACGTGCAGTACATCAACGCGCACGGCACCTCGACCCCGTACAACGACCAGAACGAAACGCGCGCGATCAAGGCCGTCTTCGGCGATCACGCCCAGCGGCTGTTCGTGAGCTCGACGAAGTCGGCCACGGGGCACACGCTCGGCGCGGCGGGCGGTCTGGAGTTCGCGTTCTGCGCCCTGGCGGTACGCGACGGCATGATCCCGCCGACGATCAACTACCAGACCCCCGACCCCGAGTGCGACCTCAACTACGTGCCGAACGTGGCGGTGAAGCACGAGGTCGATGTCGCCCTCAGCAACAGCTTCGGGTTTGGCGGCCACAACTGCACGCTGGCCGTCCGCCGGTTTCGCGACTGACGCATGACCACGCCCGCCTCCAGCCGGCAGGGCGCGATCCGCGATCCCGCGCTCTTTCCCATCGCCGACCGGGTCGCCGCCGGCCAGCGGCTCTCCGCCGCCGACGCCGCCACGCTGTTCCGTTCGCCCGATCTGCTGGGCGTAGGCGCTCTGGCCGATGCCGTGAACCGGGCCAGGCACGGGGATGTCGTCACGTTCGCGGCCAACCAGCACATCAATCCGACCAACGTCTGCATCCTGCGCAAGACGTGCGTCTTCTGCGGCTATGCACGCCTGCCCAGGGAGGAGGGTGCGTACCGGTATACGCTCGACCAGGTGATGGCCGAGGCGGAGCACGCGCGCGACGGCCTGACGCGGGAGTTTCATATCGTCGGCGGCCTCGACATGCAGGCCGGGCTCGAGTACTACGCGTCGATGTTCCGGGCGCTCAAGCGCGAGTTCCCGCACGTGCACATCAAGGCGCTCACGGCAGTGGAGATCGCGCACCTGGCGCGGATCGAGAAGATGTCGTGGGAGGACGTGCTGCTGGCCCTCCGGGAGGCCGGGCTCGATACGCTTCCCGGTGGAGGCGCGGAGACCTTCAGCCTGGCGGTGCGCGAGCAGATCGCCGACCGGAAGCTCGGCGGCGCCGACTACATCGGCGTGCACCGGACGGCGCACCGGCTGGGGATCCGCTCGAACTGCACGATGCTGTACGGGCACGTCGAGACCATCGAGGACCGCGTGGCGCATCTGTCGATGCTGCGCGACCTGCAGGACGAGACGGGCGGCTTCCTGGCATACATCCCGCTCGCGTACCACCCGGATGACAACGAACTCGGCAGGCGACTCGGACTCCAGGGGCGGTCGACCACCGGCTTCGACGACCTGAGGAACCTGGCCGTCGGGCGGCTCTTCCTCGACAACTTCGACCATGTCAAGACGCACTGGATCATGGTGTCGCCCTTCCTCTCACAGACGGCGCTCCATTTCGGCGTGAATGATCTCGAGGGCACCGTCGTGCGCGAGAAGATCTACCACGCGGTCGGCGCGACCACGCCCCAGGCGCTGACCCTCGAGGACATCCTCAAGCTGATTCGGGAGACCGGGAAGGTCCCGGCCGAGCGCGACAGCCTCTATCGCGTGCTCCGCACGTTCGACCCGGCGCCGGCCGCGGCGGCCTCGTGAGGCCGGGCATGGGGCCGCTCCTCTGCGCTCGGCACCGGGCGCTCGACGCTCGACACTGATGAGAGTCGGCCGCATCCCCTACATCAACTGCTACCCGGTGTACGGGGCGATCGACGCCGGGGTGGTGCGGATCGAGGGAGAGCTGGTCACGGGCGTGCCGTCGGCGCTCAACCAGATGATGTCCCGCGGGCAGCTCGACGTGAGCGTGGTCTCGGCCGTGGAGTACGCACGCGCGTCCGAGCGGTATCTGTTGCTCCCGGACCTCGCCATCTCCTGCGACGGTCCGGTGCGGAGCGTGCTGCTGCTCTCGAAGGTCCCGGCGCCCGAGCTGGGCGGCCAGCGGGTGATCCTGAGCCGGAGCTCGATGACGAGCGTGGCGCTCCTCGAACTGCTGTTCGAGAGCGTGTGGCACGCGCGCCCTGCCTTCGCGCCGGGCGACGCCGAACTGACGGACGTGGCCCGGTTCGGCGAGGAGGCCCACGAGGCGCGCCTCGTCATCGGCGACGCGGCCCTTGTCCTTGGCGCCGGGCGCTCGACGCGTGACGATCGGCCCGCGCGGCCGGCGCCTGACGGCCGGCACTATCCGTACGTCTACGACCTCGGCGCCGAGTGGAAACGCTGGACGGGGCTGCCGTTCGTCTTCGCCGTCTGGGTGGCGCAGCGGAGCACATCGGTGAACCGGGCGCTGGCCGTGCACGCCGCGCTCATCGAATCGCGGTCCTGGGGACTGCGGCACCTCGACCGGCTCGCCGAACGGGCGGCGGAGACGTCAGGCGTGGACGCGGGCGCCTGCCGGGAGTATCTGAGCGGGCTCGATTACGGGCTTTCGTACGCGCACCTCTCCGGGCTCACGGAGTTCTTCCGGCGGCTTCATGCGACGGGGCGCGTACCGGACGGCGAACTCACCTTCCTCGGAGGCCGCTAGGGCGCGCCGCCACTGGCGCCGCGGGAGCCGCCGTGGCGAGCTTTGATGCGGCGCGATCACGAACGCCCCCGGTTCCTCGCCATGCCTGATTCGCTGCTCGACTTCTACACGAACGCCCCTCTTCTCGAGCTCGGTCTCGAGGCGGACCGCGTGCGCGCGGCGAAGCACCCGGACGGCGTCGTCACGTACATCGTCGACCGGAACATCAACTACACCAACGTCTGCGTGGCCGACTGCGGCTTCTGCGCCTTCTACCGGCGGCCGAAGCATGGGGAAGGTTACACGCTTTCGTTCGAGCAGATCGGGGAGAAGATCGAGGAAACGAAGGCGCTCGGCGGGGTGCAGATCCTGATCCAGGGCGGGCACAACCCGTACATCCCGTTCGAGTGGTACCTGGACCTGATGCGCTACATCAAGCGCCATCACCCGATCCACATCCACGGGTTCTCGCCGAGCGAGGTCGACTTCTTCAGCACCGTGTTTCGCCTGGAGGCCGTGGAGGTCATCCGCGAGCTGAAGAAGGCCGGTCTGGACTCGATCCCCGGAGGCGGCGGCGAAATCCTGGTCCAGCGCGTCCGCGACATCGTGGCGCCGAAGAAGGCCGGCGCCGACCGCTGGCTCGAGATCATGGAGCTGGCGCATAACGAGGGCATGAAGACGTCGGTCACCATGATGTACGGCATCGGCGAGACGCTGGCCGAACGGCTCGAGCACCTCGCGCGCGTCCGGGCGCTGCAGGCGCGGACGGGCGGCTTCACCGCTTTCATCACCTGGCCGCTGCAGCCCGAGAACACGCCGACGATGTCCCACATGCCGAAGACGGGCGCGACGGAGTACCTGCGCACGGTCGCCATCTCGCGCATCGTGCTCGACAACGTGCCCAACCTCCAGTCGAGCTGGGTGACGATGGGGCTCAAGATCGGCCAGCTCGCGCTCCGTTTCGGCTGCAACGACTTCGGCTCGCTGATGATCGAGGAGAACGTCGTGTCGGCGGCCAATACGACGTATCGCACGACGACGGACGAGCTGGAGCGGCTGATCCGCGACGCCGGCTTCACGCCCGCGCGCCGCCGGCAGGACTACTCGATCATCCGGGAACCGGCGACGGCGGCGGCGTAGGGTCGAGAAGCAGATTGGGGAATGGTGCAGGCGGTAGCCTACGGGAAGTGGAGGCGTGTACGTCGAATGAAGGAGTCCCAGTCCCCAGTCCCCATTCCCCATTCCCGGGTCGGCCTCGGTTACGACTCCCACCGCTTTGCGCCCGGCGGTCCGCTCATCCTCGGCGGCATCCGGATCCCGGTGGAGTTCTCGCTGGCGGGGCACTCGGATGGGGACGCGGTCGCGCACGCGGTGACCGACGCCGTGCTCGGCGCGGCCGCGCTTGGCGACATCGGTGAGATGTTTCCCGACACCAATCCGGACCTGCGCGGCGCCGACTCCATGGAAATGCTGCGCGCGGCGGTGGCCCGCGTTCGCGCCGCCGGTTACGCCGTCGTCAACGCGGACGTGGTGGTCGTCACCGAGACTCCGCGCGTGGGACCCTACCGGGACGCGATGCGGGCGTCGGTGGCCGAGGCACTCGGCGTGAGCATGGCCGACGTGTCGATCAAGGGGAAGAGCAATGAGCGCATGGGGTGGGTGGGCCGCGGCGAAGGACTGGCCTGCCTCGCCACGGTCGCCGTGACGCGCCGGGTCGCATCGGCGTGAACGTCCAGTCGGTCCTGGACTGGCTGCTGTCCCTTCCACCGTCGCTGCTGCTTCCGGCGATGGCCATCCTGGCGATCGCCGAGAACATCTTCCCGCCGATCCCGGCCGACGTCCTCATCGCGCTCGGCGCCTTCATTGCCGCCCGCAACGATGCCTCTCCGCTCCCGGCCTTCCTGGTGGTGCTGCTCGGGAACGTCGCGGGCGCGATGGCGATGTACGCCATCGGACGCCGGTATGGCGCCGCCTGGACCGAGGAGCGCTTCCATCTGAAGCACAAGGAAGGCGCCGAGTCGTCGCTCAGCTCATGGTACGCTCGCTATGGGCTGCTGTCGCTCGCGATCGGGCGATTCCTCCCCGGCATCCGTGCGGTGGTCGCGCCGTTCGCCGGCGCTCTGCGAGCACCGATTACCGGCACCGCGGCCGCGATCACGATCGCGTCAGGTGCCTGGTACGGCCTGGTCACCCTGGCGGCGTTCCGCGCCGGGTCGAACTGGGAGGATTTGGTCGCTCTGGTGGGTCGCATGGGCCGCTGGGCGGCGATCGTCGCCATCGTACTCGCGGCCGGTCTCTGGTTCGCCTGGTCCCGCCATCGCCGGCGCGCCAAGGGATGAGCGACCGGGGTCTGCCTGACGAGGTGGCGCGGGCCTTTCTGCTCGAGCGCTTCGATGACTTCCTGGCGCTGGAGCAGGGGAACGCGGACCGGACACGGGAGGCCTACGGCCGTGACGTGACGCGCCTCGCGAGCTGGGCGATGGGGCAGGGGGTGCGGTCGCCGCAGGCTCTGACGCCCCTGATGCTGCGCCAGTTCGTGTACTACCTCAAGGACCTCGGCCTCGCGCCGTCGTCGATTCGGCGGACCATCGCGGGGCTGCGGACCTGGTTCGCTTTCCTCGTTGCCGAGGGGATCCTCCGCGGCGACCCGAGCGATCGCCTCGAACTGCCCAGGCAGTGGCGGACGCTGCCGGAGGTGTTGAGCCAGGACGAAGTCGCGACGCTGCTCGCGTCCCCTTCGCCGGACGATCCGCTGTACTTCAGGGACCGCGCCATGCTGGAACTGGCCTACGGCGCCGGGCTGCGCGTGTCCGAGTGGATTACGCTGGCCGTGCGTGACCTGCATCTCGACGAAGGCCTGGTGCGGGTCTTCGGGAAGGGCCGCAAGGAACGAATGGTGCCCTTCGGCCGCTCCGCGGCCGCGGCCGCCGCGATCTACCTTCGGGAACTGCGGCCCAGGCTCGACCGCGGACAGGGGAAGGGCGTGCTTTTTCTGAACGCCATGGGCCGGCCGTTGTCGCGGATGGGCGCCTGGACCATCCTTCGGAAGCACGTCCGGCGGGCCGGCATCGATCGGCCGGTCACGCCACATACACTTCGTCACTCGTTCGCGACACACCTCCTGGAGGGGGGCGCCGACCTCCGGGCGGTTCAGGACATGCTGGGCCACGCCGACGTGGCCACGACGCAGATCTACACGCACGTCGACCGGGAGTACCTGAGAACGGTGCACAGGCAATACCATCCTCGCGGATGACGCTGAGTGCTGATTGCTGCCTGCTGGGGCTGCCGCTGCGTGCTGGGGCTCGTGCTGAGTGCCGAGTGCTCAGAGCTGCCCGCTACCAGCTGGAGCTTGAGCTGGAGCTTGAGCTGGAGCTTGAGCTGGAGCTTGAGCTGGAGCTTGAGCTGGAGCTGATTGCGCCAGCCTCAGCACGCAGCCCCAGCTCCAGCACGCAGCCCCAGCTCCAGCTCCAGCTCCAGCCCCCAGCAGCAGCCCCAGCAGGCAGCAAACGGCCACCAGCCGCAAGCAAGCATGATCCTGATCCTCGATAACTACGACTCGTTCACCTACAACCTCGTGCAGTATCTGGGCGAGCTCGGGGCGACGCCGGTCGTGTTTCGGAACGACGCGATCGACGTCGAAGAAGTGGGACGGCTGGCGCCTTCCGCCATCGTGATCTCACCCGGCCCGTGCACCCCGTCCGAGGCCGGGATCTCCGTGCCGCTCGTCAGGCGGTGGGGGGCCACGATTCCGATCCTCGGTGTCTGTCTGGGACACCAGGCGATCGTGGAGGCGTATGGCGGGCAGGTCGTCCGCGCCGGGCGCGTCATGCACGGGAAGACCTCGCGCGTGCGCCATGACGGCACCGATCTCTTCAGCGGCCTCCCGACGCCGCTGGAGGTGATGCGGTACCACTCCCTGATCGCCGACGCGACGGCGTTGCCCGCCGACCTGATGGTCACGGCCGTCGCCGAGGACGATCCGGGCGAGATCCACGCCGTCCGGCATCGCGCCCACCCGGTCCGGGGCGTGCAGTTCCACCCGGAATCGGTCATGACGGCCCGCGGCCGTGACCTGCTGGCGAACTTCCTCCGTCTCGCGTCGGCCGCGCATGCCGCCTGACGAGCGGTCGCGCCGCGAGCCGGCCCCCTACGCCTGGTACGTCGTCGCCGTCCTGATGGTCCTGAACGTCTCGTCGTTCATCGACCGGCAGGTCATGGCGCTCCTCGTCACGCCCATCAAGGCCGACCTGGGCCTGACCGACTCGGAGGTGAGCCTCCTGCTCGGACCGGCCTTCGCGGCGATGTTCGCCATCTCGGCGATCTTCATCGGCCGCCTCGTGGACCGGCGGAGCCGCCGCGCCATCGTGGCCTGGGGGGTCGCTTTCTGGAGCGTGGCCTGCGCCGCCACGGGCGTCGCGAACACGTTCGGCCAGGTCTTCGCCGCGCGCGTCGGCGTCGGCGTGGGCGAGGCGACGCTGTCGCCGTCGGCGTACTCGCTGATCGCCGACTACGTCCCGCCGCACCGGCTGGCGACGGCAATGAGTCTCTTCACCAGCGGCGTGTTCATCGGGTCCGGGCTCGCCTACTTCATCGGCGGCGTGCTCATCGACTCGGTGCAGCAGAGCGGGCCGTGGACCGTGCCGCTGTTCGGCGAGATCCGGAGCTGGCAGAAGGTGTTCATCATCGTCGGCCTGCCCGGCTTTGCCCTCGCCCTGCTGGCGCTCACCATTCGTGAGCCGCGCCGATTGCATCGACAGGCGGCAGACGCGCCGTGGACGCTGGCGCAGGTGCGCGCGTGGTTCCGGCGCCATGCCACCGCCTACGCCACGCTGGGCCTCGGGATCGCCCTGTTCTCCATGGTGAACTACGGGACCGCATTCTGGTTTCCGGCCTACTTCGAGCGCGCGCACGGGTGGAGTTCGGGGAAGATCGGCCTCCTGATGGGGGGAGCGACGGCGATCTTCGGACTCGCCGGGGTGCTGGCCGGCGGCCAGCTGGCCGACTGGCTCAGGACCAGGGGGCGCCGTGACGGCAACCTGATCGTGCTGATCCTGGCCGCGGCGGTCTCGGTCCTCGCCGCCTGGCCGCTCTTCCTGCCGCCGACGGAGCCGGTCATGCTCGCCGCGCTCCTCGTGACCAACATCGTCGCGGCGGCGCCGTTCGGCGCCGCTGCCGCCGCCGTGCAGGAGATGAGCCCGCCTCCCATGCGGGGACAGGCGTCTGCCCTCCTCGTCTTCATGCTGAACTTCGTCGGGCTGGGGCTGGGTCCACCGGTCGTGGCGTTGATGACCGACCATGTCTTTCGCGACCCGGCCAAGGTGGGCCTGTCGTTGCTCGTCGCGACGGTCCTGTTGAGGGGCGTGGCGGCCCTGGCCGTTGCTGGAGGGCTGGCCGCTCATCGCCGTGCCGTGGCGGAGGTTACGCCCTGACGGCTCGAGGATCGCCGGAGGGACTCGAGACCGGCATCCGCTGCTTGGTTTTCGTCGTTCGGAGGGATACCTTGAATGGCGTGCCTTTTGCATCGCCGCACGCCCCCGACGGAGGTCGCCTGAGCGCGCTCGCGGTCATTCCCGCCCGGCTCGGCGCCACCAGGCTCCCCGGAAAGCCCCTTCGTCTCCTCGGCGGAGCCCCCCTGATCGTCCGGGTGTGGGAACGCGTCGTGGAGTCGGCGGCGGTGGAGCGCGTCGTGGTGGCCACGGACTCGGACGAAGTCGCGGCGGTCGTGCGCGAGCGCGGGGGCGAGGCGGCCATCACTCGCCCCGATCACC
>JABWBJ010000067.1 GCA_013360595.1 Gemmatimonadaceae bacterium
GCCGGCGCAGCTGGCGGCGGCGGCCGTGGGGGACGCGGAGGGGGCGCCGCCGGTGAGCGATCGTTGAGCTACGGCGAACTGGTTGGCAGCAAGGGAGGCCTCACGCCGCTCCTGTTCGCCGCGCGCGAAGGGAACATCGAGGCCGTCAAGGCGCTGCTCGACGCCGGCGCCCCGATTGGCCAGGTCAGCGACGGCGATCACACGAGCCCGATGCTGATGGCGACCATCAACGGCCACTTCGACATCGCCAGACTGCTGCTGGAGCGTGGCGCGAGCCCGAACCAGATGAGCGACGCCGGGGCGACGCCGCTCTACGCCACGATCAACGTCCAGTACGCCGCCAAGTCCCTGTATCCTCAGCCCACGGCGCAGAAGCAGCAGCGGACGACGTACCTCGAGCTGATGGAGGCCCTGCTCAAGGCCGGCGCCAACCCGAACGTCCGCCTGTCGAAGCACCTCTGGTACATGTCCTACAACTTCGACCTGCTGGGCGTGAACACGGCCGGGGCGACGCCATTCTGGCGGGCGGCGTACGGCACGGACGTCCCGGCGATGCGCCTGCTGCTGCGGTATGGGGCGGACCCGTCGATTCCGACGCGGAAGCCCGCGGGCCGCGTGCGGGGCGATGATGCGCCGGCCGAGGACGATGGCGAAGTGGCGGACCCGAGCGGCCTCCCGCCGATCCCGGCCGGCGGACCGGGCGTGTATCCGATCCATGCCGCGTCAGGCGTGGGGTATGGCGAGGGCTACGCGGCGAACTCGCACATGCACGCCCCCGACGGGTGGCTCCCCTCAGTGAAGTTCCTGATCGAGGAACTCGGGGTCGACGTGAACTCCCGCGACCACAACGGCTACACGCCGCTGCACCACGCGGCCGCGCGCGGCGACAACGAGATGATCATGTACCTGATGTCGAAGGGGGCGGACATCACGGCCGTGAGCCGGCGGGGTCAAACGGTGGCCGACATGGCGAACGGGCCGGTGCAACGGATACCGCCGTTCGTCGAGACCGTGAAGCTGCTGGAGAAGCTGGGCTCGAAGAACTCGAACAAGTGCCGGTCGTGCTGAGAGAGTTGAGAGTTGGGAGTTGAGAGTTTGGAGGGGCGGGTGCGACGTGAGCGCTCGCCCCTTCTCGTTTCCGCCGCGGCCGTTCGCCCGCGTTCCTGAGCCGCTTTCCACCATGCGCCTCCTCTGCCTCCCCCTGCTCGTCGCTGTCGCGCTCCCTGTCGCCGGGCAGTCGCGTGCCCTGCCCCTGGTCGAGTTCGAGAACATGACCTGGGTGGAAGTGAAGGAAGCGCTCGCCGCCGGGAAGACGACGGCGCTGTTCTATACGGGCGGCACGGAGCAACGCGGTCCGCAGAACACCAACGGCGGGCACAACTTCATGGCGCGCGCCACGGTCCGGGCGATCGCGATCGAGCTCGGCAACGCGATCGCGATGCCGGTGCTGCCGTACACACCGAACAATGCCAGCGCGACGCTCCCCGGCACGATCGGCCTGACGAACGAGATCCTGGCCGCGATTCTGGAGCGGGTGAGCGAAGAGGCCATGCGGACGGGCTTCACGAATGTGGTGCTGATGGGGGACCACGGCGGTGGCCAGCCGGCGGTCTATGCCGACGTGGCGGCACGGCTGAGCGCGAAGTATGCGCCGCAGGGAAAGCGCGTCATCTACGCCGACTCCGTGTATGCGCCTGCGCAGGACGACTTCGAGAAGCAGCTCCGGGCGGAAGGGTATCCGCCGAGCGGGCATGGCGCGATCTTCGACACATCGGAGATGATCTACGTCTGCGGCGCGGACTGCGTCCGGATGGATGTGCTGCCTCAGGCCGTCGGCGATCCCGTGCTCGCGCCGGGCCAGCGGCGGGATCCGAACGCCCCGCGCGTCAACAACGGCATCACCGGTGATGCGCGGCGTGCGAGCAGAGAGCTGGGGAAGCGACTTCTGGACATGAGAGTGGAATACGCGGTGCGGCAGATCAGGAGAGAGCTTGGAGTGAATCGCCAGGGAGGTCAGAGCTGAGTGGTGAGGGTGAATGCCACGGGGCGAGGCGACGCACAGGCGTTGATTGCCGAGGGCTGACGAGGTAGCGTTGGTGAGGCTGTGTCAGGGGGGACCGTGCACCCGCTCCTGCCGAGGATCCTGCTCCACACTGCGGCCCTGGGCGCCGTGAGCCTGACTGGGCGGCCGCTCATGAGCCAGGAGTTGTCGCTCGAGGCAAGGGCTGGACCGCACAAGTCCGAGCTGCGCTGGGAGTACTGGAACACGTTGCCGCGCAGGAGTTTTTCCGGCGGCGTCGGGCTGGACCTGTCGCTGGGGAACTCGCTGGGACTGCGAGTCGAGGCACAGCGCCTTTCCCATGGGGCCACCGCGCGAGGATTCAGGCTGAACCTTGATTACCTCGCCTTCCCGCTGCTCCTGCGTGTCGGTCCGCCGTCCCGTGGATCCGGCCTGCAGGTATACGGGCTGGCTGGTGTGTCGCCATACCGCGAACTCGGTTGCGGCGGGTTCCGCGGCCCCGTCTCAATGGAGCTGGTCACGGACTACGCGCCTCCGGAACCACCTCGCGAGGCGATCGACTGCCTGGACTACCGGACCGATGGGATCGACGTGGCGCGAGTCCTTGGGGCCGGTGCCTACCTCGGCCAGGGAGACCTGCGGTACTCGATCGAAGTGCGCGCCTCCCGCGGACTCAGGAACATCGCGAGCGAGTACTCCTGCTGCCGGTTGAGAACCCGTGCGTTCTCGGTGCTCGGTGGTGCTTCGTGGCGCGTACCGTGGAGGCTCCGGGGCCGTCCCTGAAGTCACGCCTGCCTCGTTGCGGCTGAGGGGGAGTCGATTATCGCTTCCCACCGCGCCACTCTCAACTCCCAACTCCCAACTCGCAACTCAGTCGTTATGGCTTCGCTCGTACTTGAGCTGTTCCTGCGTCCGTTCGTGGCCGAGGGCCTTGTCGCGCCTGCGTGCGGCGGCGAGGGCCTGGGCGCGGGTCGTTTCCGACTTCACCACGGGGAGTGAGAGGAGCCGCTCGAGGTCTTCGGTTCCACACGAGGGGCATTTCGGCACTTCACGGGCTCGCACGAGTGTCTCGAACTGGTGGCCGCACCAGCGGCAGGCGTACTCGTAGATGGGCATGGCTTGAGTCTAAGGGCGGCCGGGTGATCCCGCCAACCCGGCGGCCCGCCGGTGGCGCCGCCCGGGTCAGACGGCCCTGACGAAATGCCCCCGGGTGAACGCCTGGCCGACCACCTGTCGCGGGGTCCGGCCTGACGAGTGAGCGAGCCCCAGCGCCGCCCGATAGCCGGTGATCAGTTCCGCCACCGGGTCGCCGGGAACGTTGAACACGGCCCGGAAAGACCGGATCCCCATCGCCAGCAGGCGCGGCACGTACTCGGACCCCTCGATCGGGCGCGAGTGCAGCAACCGGTTCCGGCAATCGGAATCCGTCGCCACCGGGAACGCGTAGCCGGCCGGATCGGTGAGCGTGACCACGGGATGCGACTTGACGCAGAGGTCCCGGCACGTGGTCGGCTCCCGGTCGAATGCCGCCGACAGCACGCAGTGCTCGATGGTCATGCCCTCGGGGCGGCCGTAGATCATCACCTCGAAGCCGGCCCCCTGCCACGGCGCCACGAGATCGCGCAACTCGTCGACCGTGAGCTCCACCGACGCGGTAACCCGGCGCATGCCGCGCGCCAGCAGCTCGGCCGCCGCGTGCTGATTGAAGCAGTTGACCGCGTAGTCGGCGACCACATCCCGACCGGCCGCGGCCAGCTCGCATGCCAGTCCGACGTGCCCCGTGAGCAGCGGAAGATCCAGCGCGAGCCACTTCTCGAGCGAAGGCCGGTCCTCGGGCCGCACGATGGTGGGCAACCGGAGACGGAAGCCAGCGCCCTGATCCGCCAGGTCCCGCGCGAGTGCCTGCACACGTGAGACCGGCGGGAGCGGATGCCGGAGGAACAGATCGAGGACCACTTCCGTGGCTCCTGCCGACGCGGCGACGCGCGCGTCGTCCACCCGATACACCTCGGCCACCAGCCGCGTCACGTCGTCAGCCGCCGGCACGACCGCCGGGACCGACCGAACGATTCCGGCGACCACCGTGGCGCGCCGGCGCAGGCGCTCCTGTTCGGCCCAGTCCCTGGCCACCGTCAGCTGGTCCACCGCCTCCTGCCGCAGGCGGTTCAGTTCGCTCACCGGCACGAAGAGCCCGGGCGGCAGACCGGACCGATCGACAGCGCCGAGCACGAACGGCGACGTGCCCAGGCGGCCGAACTGCTCGCGGAGCTTCGCGTCATCCACCTCCCGGTTGAGAGCCGCGGTGAGCGGTGTCGCGCTTTCGACCGCGGCATCGAGCCCGTCGGCGGTGAACGTGGCCCGCAACGGCACGCCCGGCGCGCCGGTCACCACGACGTCGAGACGGACGCGCCCGGGGGCGGCCGGCCCGATCCCTTCGAAGGTCTCCCGGGCCTTCGCGAGCAGTGCCGCCTGCGAACTGCGAACCACGCGCCACCCGATGGGCACGCGGGTCCGGGCCCGCACCGCCTGCCTGACGATGCCGTGGCGGCTGGCCAGCGTCCGAACGGTGTCGACGGCGAACCCGATGGTCGCGGCCGACGAACCAGCCGGTGGTTCGAACGCCAGCCCATCGCCCGCCTCGACCGGGTCGTTGACCTCCATGATCAGTTCGCCGCGGTCCCAGCCGGAGACGATCCCCAGGTCCGTCCCCCGGTTGTCGGGCTGAAGGCGGGTGACGTACTCCCTGCCCTGCCGTCCCCGGTACATCCCCTCGGTGAAGCCGCGGCTGTAGATCTGCACCAGCGGCTGGACGTCGGCCTCCGAATGCGCGCGGCGGTTGCCGTCCGCCGCTTCGTCGAGGAACCGCCGGTACGCGCCGACCGCAATCGCGACGTACTCGGGCTTCTTCTTCCGGCCTTCGATCTTGAGGCAGGTGACGCCGAGGTCGGCCAGGTCCGGGAGCACGTCGTGCGCGGCAAGATCCCTGGCCGAGATGAGAAACCCGCGATCGAGCGTCTCGCCGGTGGCGTCGTCCCGGAGTACGTAGTCCTTGCGGCAGGCCTGCGCGCACGACCCGCGATTGGCCGACCGCTCCGAGATCATGCCGGACATGAGACACTGTCCCGAATACGAGATGCAGAGCGCGCCGTGCACGAACGTCTCCAGGCCGACGCCCGGGACAGCGCCACGAACGGCGCGGAGGTCGCCCAGCGTGTTCTCCCGCGCCATAACGACGCGCTCCACCCCGAGGTCCCCGGCGAGCCGCGCGCCACTCACGTCGTGCACGGTCATCTGCGTCGAGCCGTGGATCTCGAGTCCGGGATAGGCCGTCCGGATCAGGCGAATGAGGCCCAGATCCTGGACGATGACGGCGTCGATGCCGCGATCGACGGCCTGGCCGAGGTGGAGGAGCGCGGGCTCGAGCTCCGAGGGCTTGAGCAGAACGTTGAGCGTGAGGTAGATCCGGACGCCGCGGGTCCGCGCCATGGCGCAGGCCTGCTCCAGTTCCTCGAACGTGAGCTGCGCGCCCTCATCGCGGGCGTTGAACTGCTCGACCCCGAGGTAGACGGCGTCGGCGCCGTTGGCGATCGCGGCGCGAACGGCATCGAGCGATCCTGCGGGGGCGAGGAGGAATGGCTTGTTCACAAACGGCTGGATGCTGGTGGCTGCCTGCTGGGGCTGCTGCAGCGTGCTGGTGCAATCAGCTGGTGCTGGAGCTTGGGCTGGTGCTGGAGCCTGGGCTGGTGCTGGACTTGGGCTGGGGCTACTGCAGCGTGCTGGTGCAATCAGCTGGTGCTGGAGCTTGGGCTGGTGCTGGAGCCTGGGCTGGTGCTGGACTTGGGCTGCTGCAGCGTGCTGGTGCAATCAGCTGGTGCCTGGAGCTTGGGTGGGTGCTGGAGCTTGGGCGGGTGCTGGAGCCTGGGCTGGTGCTGGACTTGGGCTGGGGCTGCTGCAGCGTGCTGGTGCAATCAGCTGGTGCTGGAACTTGGGCTGGTGCTGGACTCGGGCTGAGGCTGCTGCAGCGTGCTGGTGCAATCAGTGGGCTTGAACGCCCCTTCCTCTTCCCCTCGCCTTCCCTTCACTCCGTGGCTCCTCCTTCCTTCCCTTCCGGCTGGTTGGCGCCGGGCCGGTCGCCTGCGAATCGCAGCAGCCATGCGGCGGCCACGAGCGCGATGCCGGCCCATCGCGCGGCCGCTGCGTCGAAACGCGCGCCGAGGCCGAACAGTGCGATTCCCAGGATGGCCAGCGCCAGCTTGGCGTTCGTGACCTTCCTCATCGGGCCGGGCCCGGCTGCGGCGGCAGCACGAAGGGGCCAAGGTGCGGCCCATCGTTATGCTGCGCCGTGCGGAACGCCATCGCGAGCACGGCCGCCGTTTCCTCCGGGTGGATGATCGCGTCCACGTAGCCGCGCGCGGCGGCATAGCGCGCGTCGAGCTGGTGCTCGTAATCCTCGCGCATGGCCTCCACCGCCTCCTGCACGTCGGCCGCGAGGTCCTTCTTCCCGCGGGCTGCCTGGTCGAGGGCCCGTCCGTGGACGGCCTGCACCGCCGACTCGCCCTCCATCACGCCCATCCGCCCGGTGGGCCAGGTGAAGATGAAATCCGGGTCGAAGCCCTGTCCGGCCATGGCGTAGTAGCCGGCCCCCGACGCGTGGTTGACGGTGAGCACGACCTTGGGCACGCGCGCGCAGGCCATGGCTTCCACCCAGCGCGCGCCGGACCGGATGATCCCCTCCTGCTCGGCCTCGGGACCCACCATGAACCCCGACACATCCTGCACGAAGAGCAGCGGGATCCCCTCGCGGTCGCACCGGTCGATGAAGTACGCCACCTTCTCGGCGCTTTCGGCGTAGACGATCCCGCCGAACCGCGGCTTCTCACCGGGCCGGCCCTTCACGAGGCCGCGCTGGTTGGCGATCACCCCCACGGCGATCCCGCCGATCGACGCATCGGCGCAGATGATCTCGCGGGCCAGGTTCTCCTGAAACTCGTCCAGCCGGCTGCCGTCCACGATGGCGCGCAGCACCGCGTGCATGTCGTACGACATGCGATGATCGGCGGGAAGAAGGTCGTACAGGTCGTGGTGCGTCGCCGGTGATGCGTCACCCGGCGGCGCCGCCGGCGGCTCATGACCCGGCGCCCGGCGTGCCATGCGATCCACCAGCTCCCGGAGCCTGGCGAGGCACGCGTCATCGTCGTCGACGGCGTAGTGAGCGACTCCGGACACCTCGGTGTGCATCGTGGCGCCCCCGAGGGACTCGCTGTCGACCGACTGGCCGGTGGCGCCCTTCACGAGGTTGGGGCCGCCCAGTCCCATGAACGACGTGCCCTTGACCATGACGATCACGTCGGAGAGCGCCGGCAGGTAGGCCCCCCCCGCGACGCACTGGCCCATGACCGCGGCAAGCTGCGGGACGCGCAGGTACCGGCGCATGATCGAGTTGTAGTAGAAGATCCGGGCGGCGCCGTACTGTCCCGGGAAGACGCCCCCCTGGTACGGCAGGTTGACGCCGGCGGAATCGACCAGGTAGATGATCGGCACGCGGCAGCGCATGGCGATCTCCTGGGCGCGGAGGATCTTCCTGATGGTCTCCGGCCACCAGGAGCCGGCCTTGACGGTCGCATCGTTCGCGACGACGACGACCTCGCGGCCATGGACGATGCCCACGCCCGTCACGACACCGGCGGCGGGCGCCTCGCCGCCGTACTGGTCATGGGCGACCAGGAGGCCGATCTCGAGGAACCGGGACCCGGGGTCGCAGAGGCGCGCCACGCGTTCGCGCGCGACCAGCTTTCCCTGCTGGTGCTGCTTCGCCACGCGCTCGGGACCGCCCCCCTGCCTGACGCGATCCTCGAGGGCCCGGACCTGGTCGCCGAGCTCGCGCAGCCGGGTGGTCACGCCTGCTGCTGCTGCCGGCTTTCGAACCATCCGCGGATGTAGTCCACGAGGGCGGACGTCGGCGTACCGGGGCCGAAGAGTTCGCCGATCCCCTGCTGGCGGAGCGCCTCCATGTCTTCCTTCGGAATGATGCCGCCGCCGGTGATGAGCACGTCGTCGCGGCCGGCTTCGATCAGCAGCGCCCGGACGCGCGGGAAGAGCGTCATGTGGGCGCCGCTCAGGATCGAGAGGCCGATGACGTCGACGTCCTCCTGGATGGCGGCGGTGGCGATCATCTCGGGGGTCTGATGGAGCCCGGTGTAGATCACCTCCATGCCGGCGTCGCGGAGGGCCGCGGCGACGACCTTGGCCCCACGATCGTGGCCGTCGAGACCGGGTTTGGCGATCAGGACGCGAATGGGTCGGGTCATGGCGGGGTCAGAAGAAGACCGGCTCCCGGTACGCGCCGAAGACCTGCTCCATCGCGTGCCGGATTTCGTAGAGCGTGCACCGGGCGCGGGCGCAGTCCAGGATGTACGGGATGGTGTTGGCGGTGCCGGCCGCCGCGGCGCGCAGGGCCTCGAGCCGCTCCCTGACGAGACCCGCGTCGCGCGTGGCCCGGAGGGAGGCGAGCCGCTCGCGCTGCGACCGGTCCACGTCCTCGCCCACCCTCAGGACGGGGATCGTCAACTCCGGTTCGTCGGTCACGAACTCGTTCACGCCGACGACCAGCCGGCGGCGCTGCTCGATCTCCCACTGCTGGCGGGCCGCCGACTGGGCGATCCGCCGCTGGAACCAGCCCTGCTCGAGGCCGCGCACGACGCCCCCCAGCGCCTCGATCTCGCCGAACAGCTCCTCGGCCTCGCGCTCGAGCCGGTCGGTGAGGGACTCCACGTAGTACGACCCGCCCAGGGGATCGATGACGTTCGGCACGCCCGTCTCGTACGCGAGCACCTGCTGCGTGCGGAGGGCCACCTGGACCGCCGCCTCGGTGGGCAGGGCCAGCGTTTCGTCCATCGAGTTCGTGTGCAGCGACTGGGTGCCGCCGAGCACCGCGGCCAGCGCCTGGTACGCGACGCGCACGACGTTGTTCATCGGCTGCTGCGCGGTCAGGGTGACGCCCGCCGTCTGGGAGTGGAAGCGCAGCATCCACGAGCGGGGGTCCCGGGCGCCGTACCGGTGGCGCATGTGGCGGGCCCAGATCCGGCGGGCCGCGCGCAGCTTGGCGATCTCCTCGAAGAAGTCGTTATGGATGTCGAAGAAGAACGAGAGACGAGGCGCGAAGCGGTCCACGTCGAGCCCGCGGGCGAGGCCCCGCTCCACGTACGTGAAGCCGTTGGCGAGCGTGAAGGCCAGTTCCTGCGCGGCCGTCGCGCCGGCCTCGCGGATGTGGTACCCGGAGATGGAGATCGTATTCCACTGCGGCGCGTGCTCGGCGCCCCACTCGAACAGGTCCACGATCAGGCGCAGCGCCGGCTCGATCGGATAGCACCAGGCGTGCTGCGCCATGTACTCCTTGAGGATGTCGTTCTGCACGGTGCCGCGAAGCGCCGTGGACGGCACCCCCTGCTTCTCGGCTGCCGCCACGTAGAAGCAGAACAGGATCACGGCCGGACCGTTGATCGTCATCGACGTCGACACGCGGTCGAGCGGGATGCCGTCGAAGAGCGTCTCCATGTCGTCCAGACTCGAGATCGCGACGCCCGTCTTGCCGACCTCGCCCTCCGACCGCGGATGGTCGGAGTCGTATCCCATCAGCGTCGGGAAGTCGAAGGCGGTCGAGAGGCCGGTCTGCCCGTGCTCGAGCAGGAACTTGAAGCGCCGGTTGGTGTCGGCCGCGCTGCCGAAGCCGGCGAACTGGCGCATGGTCCAGAGCCGTCCGCGGTACCCCGTGGGATGGATGCCGCGCGTGTACGGGAACTCGCCCGGCACCGGCACCGACGCCGGATCCAGGCCGGCGGTGTCGAGGGCGGTGTACAGCGGTTCGACCTCGCCCTCGGAGTTCACGAAGGCGATGTCGCGCTTCTCGCCGGCGGCGTAGCGCGCCCGCCAGGCGGCGACTTCGGCGCGCAGGCGGTCGAGTTCGTCGTCGCGCGCGCGCGCCCGATCCT
>JABWBJ010000539.1 GCA_013360595.1 Gemmatimonadaceae bacterium
AGTCGGCGAGCGTGAGCGCCACGGGCTTCTCGACCAGCACGTGGCGTCCCTGCCGGAGAGCCTCGACGGCCAGCGCCGTGTGCGATTCGGGCGGCGTGATGATGCCCACGACGTCGGCCACGTCGGCGCTGAAGCACGCCAGCGGGTCCGCGAATCGGCGGGGGATGCCGTACCGGTCGCCGACATGTTCCAGGCGGGCGGGGTCAGGATCGGCCAGCGCCACCACGCGGGCGCCGGTTACCTTCGCGATGACCCGCAGGTGCTTGTGCTCGCACACCTCGCCGGCGCCGATGAGCGCGATGCGAATGGGAGCGCCGTTGCTCCGCGGCGTCGTGGCGGCGCCGCGGCTCATGGGTTCCCTCCTGCGGTCGTTCGTGATCTGATGGACGATTCGGTGTTCGCCGGGCCCACCGCCCGCGCTTGGCGCCCGGAACGCGCGCCGGTATTATCGCACTCGTGACGTCGCCAGGACAAACGCGAGCGGCCTGCGACACCGTCGTGGTCGGCGCCGGGAGCGCGGGGTGCATCGTGGCGGCGCGCCTGGCCGCACGCGGCGAATCGGTGACGCTGCTCGAAGCCGGAGGACCGTACCGGCGAATCCTCGACATCCCCCTCGTCAGTCTCTGGGCCTGGCTTCGGCGGCCCGACCGGTACTGCTGGAATCAGTACACCACTGAACAGGCCGCCCTCGGCGGCCGCCGCGTCTGGTTTCCTGCCGGTCGGATAACGGGGGGCAGCTCGGCCCTCAACGCCATGATCTACACGCGCGGCCACCCGGCGTCGTACGACCGCTGGGGAGTGCCCGGGTGGGGATTCCAGGATCTGCTGCCGTATCACAGACGTGCCGAGGAGTACGAGGGCGGCCGGTCGCCATACCATGGAAGCGACGGACCGATCGCCGTTTCCCGGGCCCGGTACCGATACCCGCTGGCCGACGCCTTCGTGCGCGCCAGCGCGGAGGCCGGAATCCCCGTTACGGACGACTTCAACGGCGCAACGTCTCACGGAACCGGCTACTACGGCCTGGCCATGCGCCGGGGGGTGCGGAGCCTTCCCGGCAAGTCGTATCTCGCCCTGGCTCGCCGGCACCGTGGATTCCGGCACGAGACCGGGGCGTTCGTGACCCGGCTGGTCCTCGCAGGCGGTCGCGCGACCGGCGTCCGGTTCATCAGGGAAGGCCGGGAGCGGGAGGTCCGCGCCGGCCGCGTTGTCCTGAGCGCCGGAACCGTGCGGAGCCCGCAGCTCCTCATGCTGTCGGGCGTCGGCCCCGCGGACGCGCTGCGGCGATTGGGGATCGACGTGGTCGCCGATCGCGCCGAAGTCGGCATCGGCCTGCAGGACCAGTTGCGGGTTCCGGTGGCCTTCCTCCACGACGCTGGATCTCCGCTCCGCCCCGACCGGCTGGTCGTGGCCGGAATGCAGTACCTGTTCGCACGGCGGGGACTGCTGGCGTCGAACGTCTGCGACGCCGCCAGCGTCGTCTCGCTCTCGTCAGGCGCCGTGCCTGACGTCCGGGTCGCGATCCGGTGGCGCGTGTTCCCCGAGACCGGCCTCCCCCTGGTGGATCTCGAGGTGGCGGGCCTTCAACCGCGGAGCCGCGGCCGGATCACGTTGCGGTCGGCCGATCCGCGGGAGGCGCCGGACATCGATCCTGGCTACCTCGGCGAACCGGCCGACCGCGACGTGCTGTTCGGCGGCACCACG
>JABWBJ010000540.1 GCA_013360595.1 Gemmatimonadaceae bacterium
GGCCGTCGCCGCCGGACGTCGGCACGCCGGGGGCGCTGGGATCCCGGAGCAGCGAGTAGCCGGAGGTCAACTCGAGCCGTGGCCGGATCCATCCCTCGCGCACCGGCGCCACGAGCACCGTCGCCGTGAGGTTCCGCTCCCGCTCCAGACCAACGTCGAGGCCGGCCCAGGACACCCGCTCCCGCGACGCGGCGATGGCGGCGGGCGTGATGGCGCCGTAGTCGCGCAGATCGCGCAGTGTGAGCGCTTCCCAGCGGGCCGTGACCGCCGGCAGCGGGCGGAACTCGAGCGACGTGGAGCTCCGCCAGAGGCGCTGCTGCGCGTTCGTCCGCCGCGATTCGTCCTCTCCCTCGAGCGTCGGCCGGACGAAGGCGTCGGCGAAGCCTGACGACCGCGCGAAGTTGCTGATGACGCGCACGACGGTGGGGACCCAGCCGCCGGGTTCGTCCGCGGACGGCAAGAAAGAGTAGTCGGTGCCGACGTCGAGGCCGCCCGTGCGGCCGTTCTGGTATGCCGAGCGCGCCGTGGCCCCGTTCCAGGTCAGCGAGAGCCCGAGGTTGTTGACGATCGGTGCGAACCAGGACGGCTCCACCGGTGAGGCCAGGCGGGCCTGGAGCGCGACGGTGGTCGTTCCGCCTTTCGGCGTGCGCAGGGCGTCGATGGCCCCGCCCTGCAGGTCGGACCTCGACAGGAACTCGGGGTCGGAGCGGGCCGCGGTGTAGGTCACGGTGAGCGGGAGCGCGAGCCCCGTCCGCCAGGGGAGGAGTCTCTCCAGCCGCCAGGTCGTGGAGAGTTCCAGTTCGTCGGTGGCCAGGAACGAGGGGCGCTCCGCGAGCTGGCGGAAGAAGGGATCGCGGCGTGCGGCCGACAGGCGAATGCTGCCGGCGTCCCCGGCGGTGAAGGTGGCCCCGACGTACCCGGCGAACCCGGGTCGCTGTTCGACGTCGGCGAGCCGGATGTCGTCGATCCAGAGCTCGAGGGTGTCGCCGGCCATCGGCGGATTGGTTCCGCCCAGGGAATCCACGCGCAGGATCCCGGCGGCGATCTCCTGCACGGCCGCCAGATTGGGCGGCGTCACCACCGGATCCACCGTATAGATGATGAAGCCGCCGTCGCACGCTGCATAACGAGCCGCGCTGGCGGTCGGGGGCGGCCCGGACCGGCCGATGAGCGCGGAATCCGCCGCGGTGCAGCCGGTCCAGTCGGTGCGACCGGCGAGATACTCCGCTTCCAGGCGGGCTCGGAGGGCATAGAACCGGCCGAACGGAACCCGGATCTCCGGCTCCCAGGCGGCCGTCCCCACGCCGGCGCCCACCGGCGTGTGGTACGCGTAGAAGTTGTTGGCGTCGCGGCCGAGCTTGACGTAGAAGTGAAGGTCGCCGGAGGCGCCCCAGCCGCGGCCGCGGCCCTTGGCCCATGCCCGGAGCTCCCGGTACGCCATCACGTTGCGATCGCCCTCCGGAAAGCGCAGGTAGGCCTCCGCGCGCGACTGGGCCGGCATGTCGCCGGCCAGGAGGCGCATCGAGGTCTCGTTGATCGCGCCGACCGCCAGGCCCGGTCCCGTCTCCTGCTGCTCCGGCGCATCGGTCACGCCGGGCGGCGGATCGTACACGAGCCCCCGCGTGCTGTCGCGGTCCTGCGTCCCGATCGACGACGCGATGACGAACCCGCTGGTGGCCTGCTGCTCGCCGCCCAGGCCC
>JABWBJ010000541.1 GCA_013360595.1 Gemmatimonadaceae bacterium
GCGCGACCCGCGCTCGTCGGCGCAGGTCTGGAGCCGCCACGGCGGGTACCCCGGCGCCTCGGCCTACCTGGAGTTCCACAAG
Organism: Gemmatimonadaceae bacterium; assembly: GCA_013360595.1. Taxonomy (GTDB): domain Bacteria; phylum Gemmatimonadota; class Gemmatimonadetes; order Gemmatimonadales; family Gemmatimonadaceae; genus JABWBJ01. The sequence goes on from JABWBJ010000541.1 coordinate 83, forward strand.
ATCCGCTGGCCCGGGGGCCTGAGGCTCTGGCGCGTGAGCGAACCGGGGACCGAGCTGGGGGAGAAGGGGGCGTATGAGCCGGATGCGGCGCGCCGGCAGGCAACGGCACATGCGCGACACTTCGCCGCCCTGCTCGACGACGTGCGCCACGCGCAGAGCGCCGCGGGTGGCACCGTCGTCGTGGCGCCGTTCGATACCGAACTGTTCGGACACTGGTGGTTCGAGGGCCCCGACTTCCTCGGTGATCTGTACGCGCAGCTGCCGCGGTACGCCGGACTTCGCGCCACCACGGCGGGCGCTCATCTCGATGCCCATGCGCCGCGAACAGGACTTCGGCTGGCGGAGGGGTCGTGGGGGCGGAACGGCGACTTCTCCATGTGGCACGGTCCGCTGGTGGACTGGACCTGGCCCGTCATCTGGGACGTGGAGGATCGCTTCTGGTCGCTTGCCCCGCGCGCGCTCGCGGACGCGCGAGTCCACGAGATCCTGGCCCAGGCCGCGCGGTCCATGCTGCTGCTCCAGTCGTCGGACTGGCAGTTCATCATCTCCACGGGCGAAGTGGAGGATTACGCGATCAAGCGGTTCAACGGGCACGCCGTGGACTGCGGCCGGCTGCTCGACGCCCTGGAACGCGCGCTGGACGGCAGCGGACTCGACCAGGGACTGGCCCTCGCGCGCGAGCTGCAGCAGCGGGACGATGTGTTCCGGGAGATCATCCCGTCGATCGAGGAGGCGATGCGGACCGATGGGAGTTGAGAGTTGAGAGTTGGGAGTTGAGAGTTGAGAGTTGAGGAGCAGAGGGTGCTCGGCCCAGCGCGCCTCCAGCCCCCTGACCTCTCCACCGCAACTCCCAACTCCCAGCTCTCAACTCTCAACTCCCAGCTGATTCCCATTGCCCATCATCATCCACGGCCACTTCTACCAGCCGCCGCGCGAGGATCCGTTCCTCGACGAGGTGGAGGCGGAGCCGTCGGCGGCGCCGTTCCACGACTGGAACCAGCGCATCGAGCGCGAGTGCTACCGCGCCGTCGTCGCGGCGCGGGTGACCGGAAAGGACGGCCGCATCGAGCGGCTCGTGAACACGCTCGAGTCCATCTCGTTCGACGTGGGACCGACGCTGCTGGAATGGATGGAGCGGGAAGCGCGCGCCACGTACGAGGCGATCATCTCGGCGGACCGGGTCAGTGCGGACCGACAGGGCGGCCACGGCAACGCCATCGCCCAGCCGTATCACCACACCATCCTCCCGCTCGCCTCGCGGCGCGACAAGCGCACCGAGGTGCGCTGGGGGATCGCCGACTTCCGCCGCCGGTTCGGCCGCGACCCCGAGGGCATGTGGCTTCCGGAGACGGCGGTCGACCCGGAGACGCTGGAGGTGCTCGCCGAGGAGGGGATCCGGTTCACGGTCCTGGCGCCCCATCAGGTCGAGACGCCGCCGCCGCAGGGACGGCCGGGCCTGTTCCGGCTGGGGCGTGAGCGATCGATCGCGCTCTTCATCTATCGCGGCGACTCGTCGCACGCGGTCGCGTTCGGCGGCGCGCTGCACGATGGCGTGGCCTGGGCCAACTCCCTGGCCGATGCGCTGGCGGCCCTCTCGGCCCCCCCCGCCGCCGAGG
>JABWBJ010000002.1 GCA_013360595.1 Gemmatimonadaceae bacterium
TCGCGGCCACGCGCGACCTCGAGGACACGCGGGTGGTCGCGCCCACCACCGGCGTGGTGTCCGTGCGCGGCGTGGAGACAGGGGAACATGTGTCCCGCGGCGCGTCGCTGTTCACGGTCGTCCGGAACGACGTGCTGGAACTGGAGGCGGCCGTGCCGGCGCGCTTCGCCGGCGACGTGCGTCCCAACATGTCCGTGCGCTTCAGCGCCGGCGGCCGGGATCTCCTGGGCCGCGTGGCGCGAGTGAGCCCGACGATCAATCCTGCCAATCGCTCGGTGACGATCTACCTCCAGCTCCCCAACCCCGGCGGCGAGCTCAAGGGGAACACCTTCGCCACGGGCCGCATCGTGGCGCGCACGCTCAACGGCACGATCGTGGTGCCGTCGTCGGCGATCCGGTACGGCCAGGCGCAGTCCGCGCCGTTCGTGTACCGCCTGGCGAACGAGGTGATCGAGCACCAGCCCGTGCAGCTGGGCGTCGTGGACGAGGCCGGCGGCATCGTGCAGGTCACGTCGGGCATCGAACCCGGGGACCGGATCATCGTCGGGAACGTCGGCGCGGTGGGGCGCGGCGTGCGCGTGCGGATCGCCGGCGGGGCGGGCGACCGGAGTGGTGGTGGCTCCGAAGGCCGCCGCGGCGGCGGTCGTCGCGGCCGGCCGGACTCAGCGGCCCTCAGGGATTCCAGTGCGGGGAAGAAGTAATCCGCAACTCGCAACCAGCACCTCGCACCTCGCAACTCGCAACTCGCAACTCAGTTCTCGTGCCCCTCTCCGCATCGCTCATCGCTCATCGCTCATCGCTCTCCCAACCATGTTTCTGAGCGACGTCTCCATCAAACGCCCCGTCTTCGCGACCATGATGATGGTTGCGCTGCTCGTCTTCGGGCTCGTGTCGTACACGCGGCTCGCGATCGACGAGTACCCCGACGTCACCTATCCCACGATCAGCGTCAACACGAGCTACCCGGGGGCGTCGCCGGAGGTCATGGAGCGCGACGTCTCGCGCCCCATCGAGGAGGCGCTGAACACCGTGCAGGGGATCCGCGAGGTCACGTCCACCTCGCAGGAGGGGAATTCGAGCGTTCGCGTGAACATGCAGCTCGGCGTGAACGTGATGGAGGCGCAGCAGGACGTCGTGGCCAAGGTGGCGCGCATCCGCCGCCAGCTCCCGCCCGACGTCCAGGACCCCGTGATCATCCGGTTCGACCCCAACGACCGGCCGATCATGTCGATTTCCATCCAGTCGGCCGACCGGTCGATCCGCGACCTGACCGACCTGGCTGACCAGGTGATCGCGAACCGGCTGGAGTCGATCCCGGGCGTCGGCGGCGTGAACGTGAACGGTGGAACGCCGCGCGAGATCCGCGTGCTGCTCAACCCCGAGGCGCTCAACGCCTACCAGGTGAGTCCGCAACAGGTGTCGCAGGCGCTGGCGCGCGAGAACATGGAGGTGCCGGCCGGACGCATCTACCTGCCGGAGCAGGAGAAGCTCGTGCGCGTCACCGGGCGCATCCGCGACCCGATGGCCTTCCACGACGTGGTGGTGGCGACGCGGCAGGGGGTGCCGGTGCGCGTGCGCGACGTGGCCACGGTGGTCGACGGGGCCGCCGAGCGGCGTTCGTCGGCGTATCTGGGGACTCGTGAGGCGGGCGAGACGCGCGCCGTGTCGGTGGAGGTGCTCAAGATCTCCGGCTCGAACACGGTGGAGGTGGCGGACGCCGTCCGGTCCAGAATCGACGAGCTGGCGCAGTCGCTCCCGACCGACATCGAGATGCGTGTGATCCGTGACGACAGCGTGAAGATCCGTCACGCGCTGTCGGACGTGCAGATCACGATCATGCTCGGCGCCGTCCTGACGATCCTGATCATCTACCTGTTCCTGAACTCGTGGCGCTCGACCGTGATCACGGGGCTCACGCTTCCCATCTCGGTGATCTCGGCGTTCTTCGCGATGTACATGTTCAACTTCACGATCAACACCATGACGCTGCTGGCGCTGTCGCTGGCCATCGGGTTGTTGATCGACGACGCGATTGTCGTGCGCGAGAACATCGTCCGGCATATCGAGATGGGAAAGGACCACGTCCGGGCGTCCAAGGAGGGGACCGACGAGATCGGCCTCGCCGTGCTGTCCACGACGCTGGCGGTGGTGGCGGTGTTCATTCCCGTCGCGTTCATGGGCGGGCAGATCGGCAAGATCTTCTTCCAGTTCGGCGTGACGGTGGCCTTCGCGGTGCTGGTGTCGCTCTTCGTGTCGTTCACGCTCGACCCGATGTTGTCGTCGGTCTGGCCCGATCCCGAACTGGAGCATGGCGGCCACGCCGAGACGCGGAAGCGGACGCGGAATCCCATCCGCAAGTTCGCCTTTGCGTTCGATGACGCGTTCGAGCGCACGGCCGACCGGTACAGGGGGTGGCTGGCGGCGGCGCTGAACCGGCGGGTGCTGGTGCTGGGGGTGGCGCTGGCGTCCATCGCCGCAGCCGGCGCGCTGTACCCGAGCCTCGGCTTCACCTGGCTCCCGGACTACGACGCCGGCGAGTTCGACGTGAGCTTCCGCGCCCCGCCGGGGTCGCGGGTGGAGTACACCACGGCGAAGGGGCACGAGATCGCCGCCCTCGTCAGGCAGATCCCGGAGGTGGAGTTCACGTACATGACGGTGGGCGGGGGCGGCGGCTTCGGCCGCGGCTCGAACAGCGGGCAGGTGTACGTGCGGCTCGCCGACAAGCGCGATCGGCCGCGCAGCCAGGCCGAGATCCAGGCGGCGCTCCGCCAGCAGTTCAGCCAGGTGACCGGGGTGCGGCCCTCGATCGGGCAGTCGCGGTCCATCTTCGGCGGCATGGGGCAGCCGATCCGGATCTTCGTGCAGGGGCCGGAAGTCACGCGGCTCAAGCTGGCGGCGGAGCAGGTGATGGAGGCGGTGCGCGAGGTGCCCGGCGTGGCGGAGCCGACGTCGAGCGACGAGGGGGAGATTCCCCAGCTCGACGTGCGCGTGGACCGGCAGCAGGCCTGGGCAGCCGGGCTCGGGATCAACGCGATCGGAACGACGCTGCAGCCGCTGTTCCAGGGACAGCGGGCGACACGGTGGGAGGATCCCAACGGGTACTCGCACGACGTGATCGTCGTCTATCCGGACTCGATGCGGCTCTCGCCCGACGACGTGGCGCGGATTCCGGTGCTGAGCCAGAACATCGATCCGCGCACGGGGCAGCCGGCGACGGTGCCGCTGGCGCAGGTGGCGTCGATCCAGGCGGGGGTGGGGCCGCAGCAGATCGAGCGTCGGTCGCTGGAGCGGCAGGTATCGATCGGGGCCGGCGTGCTGGGCGGCTACAACATGGGCGACGTGGCCGACGCGGCGAAGGCCGCCATCACGCGGATCGGGTTGCCGGCCGGGTATCACACCGTGTTCGGCGGGGACGTGCAGAATCTGGAGGAGACCAAGGGGTACGTGCTCGAGGCGATCCTGCTGGCCGTGGTGTTCATCTACCTGATTCTGGCCTCGCTCTTCGGGAGTTTTCTGCAGCCGCTGGCGATCATGCTGTCGCTGCCGCTGTCGTTCCTGGGGGTGGCGCTGGCGCTCTGGGTGACCGGCGGAACGCTCAACGTGATGTCGATGATCGGGATCATCATGCTGATGGGGCTGGTGACGAAGAACGGGATTCTGCTGATCGACTTCGTGAACAAGGAGCGTGAGGCGGGGGCGGACCGGGTGACGGCGATCCTGAATTCGGCGCGGGTGCGGTTGCGTCCGATCATCATGACGACGTTCGCGATGATCTTCGGCATGTTGCCGCTGGCGCTGGCGATCGGCGAGGGGGCGGAGCAGCGGGCCCCGATGGCGCACGCGGTGATCGGGGGGCTGATCACGAGCACGTTGCTGACGCTGTTCGTGGTGCCGGTGGTGTATACGCTGCTGGACGACCTGGCGGTGCGGGTGACGGGGCGGAAGGCGGCGGTGCACACGCCGGGGGCGGAGCACGCGTACGGGGATTGAGTCACGCGGAGGCGCGGTGGGACGCGGAGAGCCCAGCTGGAGCCCTGTTTCGCACGAGAACTGCCATGAGGTGCCTGGGCCCTTCTACCACGGCACCAGGGCTGAACTCCGTGTTGGTGACCTCATCACCACCGGGCATCGCTCTCACTTCGAGGGACGGGCCCTGAAGCACGTCTACTTCTCGGCCTTGGTCGAGCCCGCCATCTGGGGTGCCGAGCTGGCGATGTCGCTCTCGGGTCAGGTTGGCCGCGGGTTCATCTACATCGTCGACCCGACCGGGCCGTTCGAGGATGATCCAAACCTCACGAACAAGCGATTTCCCGGGAATCCCACGCGGTCCTACCGCAGCACGGCACCGCTCCGGATCTGCGGGCCGGTGTCGGAGTGGGAGGGGCATTCGGCTGAGGTCCTGCAAGGCATGCTGGATGCCCTCGCGGACCTGAGGCGGAAGGGCATGGCGTTCGTGGACGAGTAGTGCGGTACGCGAAGGCGGAGCACGCGTTCGGGGAGTGAGTCACGCGGAGGCGCGGGGGACGCGGAGTCCAGGTTCACGGGGAGACGCGAGGATCGGGGGTGTGTGGCCGAGTGGCTGCGCGCCCCTGGTCTATCGGTGGCTGGCTGGCGGACAAAGGGTCGCCGCCACCGCGGGGCGCGACGAGCCCATTTCTGGTAACGGCGTGGGGTTTCGAGGTCTTGCGGGGTGGTCGGGTCCGCCGAATAATCCTGACCAGGACTAAGTCGGATACCGTCGGTCTGGGATAACGGGTATCCGTCTATTCGGGACTCGCGTACACAGCGTTAGACGGCGGCGTCCCGACTGGAGCTTAGCTTGGCCTCACCGATTAACCTTGGAATGCCTGCGGGAGTGTTCGGGAAAAGCCCACGACTGCCCCTTTCTCCAAGATGCATTCAGAATCTTCGGCGCCTCGACCAATCTTGCGTTGGGCGGGAAGCAAGCGTCGCCTCGCGCGAATCCTGTCGCCACACCTGCGTGCGCTCGGCTCGAACACGTACTTCGAGCCGTTTGCTGGCTCTGCGTCACTCTTCCTGGCACTCGCGCCCAGCAAGGCGGTCCTGGGCGACATCAACTGCGAGCTCATTAATGCGTACCGGATACTTCGCTCTGACCCGGTGGCACTTTGGTTGGCCGTGCGCAGTATCCCAAAGACCTCGCGCGAGTATTATGCCCTCCGCGCTCAAACGCCGGATGCGCTGCGGGCGTTTGACCGAGCCGCTCGTTTCATATATCTCAACAGGTGGTCATTCAACGGCGTTTATCGCACAGACCGTGCGGGGAGATTCAACGTGCCACGCGGGAGCAGGACGGGCGCGATACCAGAACCGGAGGTGTTCGCAGCGGTTTCGGCTCTTCTCGGTAAAGCGGAGCTACAGTCGGCTGACTTTGCACACACGGTGAAGGCCGCAGGGCACGGCGACCTTGTGTACCTCGACCCGCCCTATCATTCGCCGACAAGAATGGCCCGGGGTGAGTATGGATACGATGCATTTCGAGTCGAAGACATGTCACGTCTTATCAAGCTCGCTCGGTCGCTGGATGGACGCGGCGTAAAGGTGTTGATCTCTTACCGATCCGCCGCCCCACTACGCCAATTCCTCGGAGGATGGTACTTCCGCCGGGTCCCCGTGCGTCGCCAAGTATCCGGCAAGACAACAGCGCGCGTGTCGACAAGTGAGATCTTGGTCTCAAACTGGCATCTGCCTCCGCTCCGATCGAACCGCGCCTACGCATGATATCGATCGCGGTTGTAAGCGATCTTCACGCTGACCGGCGCGAGCATGCGGCCGCGGGCACGGTGCCAGTTGAGTCGCACCTAGATGTATCGATGCCTGAATCTCACGTGTCCCAACACCCGATTGCGGCATTGGAGAAGCTCATTGGGCAGGAAGGCCTCAGGGCGGACCTCCTGCTTTGCCCCGGAGACATCACTAATCGTGCCAAGCCCGATCCGCTGCAATACGCATGGCGACGCCTCCATGACATTGGTCGTGCACTCGGGGCACACCTCGTTGCAGGAACAGCTGGCAATCATGATCTGGATTCGAGATTCAACTACAACGATCATGACGCGAAGGGCATGGTTCAGGGACTTGTGCCTCTATTCCCCGTCGCCGATGAGACCCTCACCGACCGCTACTGGTCACGGCACTATGCGATCATTGAGCGACCAGATTATCGGCTTGTCCTGCTCAATTCAGCGGCGTACCACGGCGGCAACCCGGAGGAGATAGTGCACGGCCGCGTCTCACGCCGGACGCTCGACGGCCTCAGCGGGGCGCTCAGAACTTCAGGCGACGTTGCTGGGCGCATCAACATCCTTCTTTGTCACCATCACCCTGAGCGCCATCCTGCATTGGCATTGCCTGACTATGACGCCATGACGTTAGGTCCCGACTTACTCGCCCTCCTCGGTTCAGGAGAGTTCGGGCAGTGGCTGATCATTCACGGACACAAGCACAATCCCAGATTGACATACGCAGGGGGGACGGCGTCGGCGCCGGTCGTCTTTTCTGCGGGCAGCTTCTCAGCTGTTCTCTACCCGGAGTTGCAGAACCGAGTCCGTAATCAGTTCTACCTCCTTCATATCGACGCAAGGCACGTAGCGCAGTTTGGCCTTGTCGGTTCGGGTCAAGCTTGGGACTACGTCCCTGGGAATGGCTGGGTACCCGCCGGACAAGACTCCGGAATGCCCGACTCCTTTGGCTTCGGGTGCCGAATTGAACCTGCCTTATGGACTGAGCGACTTGCGGCTGCCGGTTCGAGCCTGCGCTCGTGGCAAGATGTGCTTAGAGACTATCCGGAGCTGGCCTTCGTGCTACCAGCTGATTTCGCGATGATCGAACGGCGTCTGTCAGAACGACATGGCGTGCTGATTACCAGAGTGAAGGGACGTCCCCATCAGATTGGAAAGACACCATGAGCTCTGCCGACGCCACTGATTCATTTAATGCGCGGAACCTGAGTCCGGCTGAAGTGGCGCGCACGTTCGTACCGCCCGCAGAGTTTACCAGCCTTGTTCAGCAGGCCAACGCAATTGTGGTTGGACCGCGAGGGAGCGGCAAAACTACGCTTCTGAAGATGCTGCTGCAGGAGGCACTTGAGACTTGGGATCACGCGCTCGCCGATACCTTGGCTTCACGCGTGACGTACACCACGGCATTTGTAGGGACGGATCGGCGATGGAGTGCGCAGTTGGCCAGTCTGGGAGAAAGTCGTTTGACCAGCGAGAGCCGCGCCCGCTATGCATTGGCCGCCTACACGACGCAAGTACTTCGTTCTGTTACGAACGCGATGATCGGTCGTACCGGTCTGGCACCTGGCAACTCAAGTCCGGTGAACAGAGAGGTCGGTCGGGTATCTTTGAGTGTCGATGCCGAAGCCGACCTGACCGGACTTCTCTCGAGCGCGTGGGGGCTGAAGCCGCGACTCCCAAGTCTGATAGCTGTACGGCAAGCCCTCACCCTACGGCTGCTAGAAATAAAGTGGCTCGCCAGTCAAGCCCCGCTAGAAGATCTGGACCCAACCAGGCGAGCGTGGTTAACGCTTCCCTTCTTGGACGCCGTTGTCACGGCCGTTGAAGGTTTCAATGACTTGGTGGGCGAGCCGCAGCGCCGGTGGGCACTTGCGCTTGATGAGCTCGAGATCGCACCCCCAGCAGTGCTCGATGAGCTCGCCACTGCAATCCGCGCATCGGACGAGATCATCTTGTTCAAGCTGGCGTTGAGTCCCGGGCGACACCTCGGAGGTCACCTCGCGACGGACCTCGCCGCATCACCTGGTCACGACTACTCCGAAATCCGCCTGTGGTATCCAGACCGGCGCGACGGAGAGGCATTCTGCCGTGATCTTTGGCGCGCCGCTCTCGCTCGCCGCGGACTGCCGGATTTGGATCCCAGATCAGTGCTAGGACCATCGTACTTTGAAGGTGCTCCCGGACCTAACGGAAATGAATATGAGCCAGGTTCGAAGTGGGCCATACAGTTTCAGGAACTCGCGGCAGATGACCAGACATTTCGTGAGTATTTGAGGAATAAGCGGATTGATGTCACGAAGCTGGATGCCATGCGCGACCCGGAGAGAGCCGCAGATGTTAGGAAGATCGCGCCACTGCTACCATTGCGTGCGTTTTATCGTCAACCAGATCGCGACAGGCGTCGGGGCCGGTTGCGCAGCCGCAAGTCGCCTGCCCTCTACACGGGTGCAGCGTGCATGTTTGCGATAACAGAGGCCAACCCCCGTTGGTTCAAGAACCTGTTCGATGGGCTCCTCGACGTGATTGTAGACAGCCGGATCGATGCTGAAGTGCAGGCTAGGTCTATAGGAGTAACATCGCAGCGTTTCGCGGCGCTTCTTAACACCGTGCCCGCGCCAACAATCCACCACCGAGGTACCGCGCGTGGCGTGCTCGGTGTCATCCGCGAGATAGCCCGAAGCATTCAGGCCGAACATGTGACAGACGCCTTCAAGCCAGAACCCCGTGCCACGTTCACCGTGCCGGCCGATGCGGACCAGACGCTGGTCGACATTCTTCAGGAAGCCGCAAACTGGGGCGGCATCATCTTCATTCCCGATACTCAGGACCAAGGGCTCATTGGCAGTCTGCGAAAGAAGCGCTTTCGCATTTCATACTTGCTCGCTCCCCTGTACGGGCTGCCAGTGCGACTGGGAAAACCACTAAGCCTTAAACCGATTTTCTCGCGCCGTTCGGCAGAGGTCCCGACTCTATTCGAGGGTCAGCAACATGATCAGACTGATCCGGCCAACGATAACGCATCGTCCTGAAGCGGAGGATCGTTCCTACGACCTCATGATTTGCGCCCTTGGCTACGAGCGCCGCTCTCGAGCAGCAGCTGAGCGTCTCCGCCCAGGAGTCGTTCGTGGTGTCGCACCGGCGTTCGACGCGCAACAAGTCCTGAGTTTCGAGGAGAACAAGAACTGGTTTGCATCGGCAGGTTTCGAAACACCGACTGTGACTGACGCAGATTTCCACGCGTGGGTCACCGCTCTCGTTCACTCGGTCGGCGACGATCGTTCAGGCGCCCTTCGCCTTGTGGTTGATATCTCGAGTTTCTCGCGGTACCGCATTGCTTGCCTCGTTGACGTCCTGCGACGGCACCCCCTGGAAACGCCAATTGTAGTTGACTTCATCTACAGCCTTGCGGAGTACACCGCGCCGACCGAGGAGGATAGTCCAAACGTCCACGTCGGGCCGGTATTGGATTCTTTCGCGGGATGGAGTCGTGACCCAGACGATAGGGTGAGCGCCATTGTCGGCCTTGGTTACGAAACAGATCGGGCGGTCGGCGCCGTGGAGCATGTCCAAGCGTCTGAAGTTTGGGTATTGTCGCCACTCTCACCGATAGCGGAGTACCTAACACCGCTTGACGAGGCCAACCGCAGCTTGCTCGACATAACGGCAGACAGCCACCTGCTTCGCTACCCCGTTCTTGATCCGTTGTACACGCTTTCGATAGTCGAAGGACTCGCTGCTCGATCCTTGTTGTCGGGCAATGCAGTAGTCTTCCCGTTTGGGCCCAAAATCTTTGCACTTGTCAGTCTACTATCCGCCACGGTACATCCAGATCTAGCTGTCTGGCGAATAAGCCCGGGTGTGCACGCACCTCCGGTCGAGCGCGCGCCTTCGGAATACTGGTGCGAGCTTCGCGCCGTCTGGGACCCCGTTACGGCTATCGATTGGGAGGCCGAGGCAGCTGCCATCGCCTCTTGGTACTGAATGCAGCGCGGCGCGATGTCCTCGCCGTCTAACGATGCGATGAAGCTGACGAGCGGGCTTCGACATGCCTCGCCTGCGGCTCGGCTTCTTTTTGATCCGCTCGCAGCTTATCGCCGGCGTTAGGCAGTAACGCACTGCCCTTGTCTGCAATCCCCCTGCGACATGAAGCGACGGCCCGAGTGGTGGGAGTGGGAGCTCGAAATCAGTCCTCATCTCCTGAAGCGAATGGCTGATCGCGACTTCACAGAACTGGATGTTCGCAGTATGCTCCAAAGGGCCGTACGGGTCCGACCCGACGTCGAGCCCGGCCGGTGGATCGTCGGAACGCACCGTCGCCGCCGGCGTTGGGAAGTCATCGTAGAGCCCGATCCGGACGCCCGCGTTCTGACTGTCATCACAGCTTACCCCGTGTCACCATGACCGCCGCGAATGGGCCGTATCTCGAGGTCACCTACCGTCAGGGACGGCCGCTGGCGGCGTACCTGTATCTGCCCCGCCGGGCGACGGACCGGAGTGCGCGTACGCGCCGGATAGCCCCAGGCCTGGTCATCGACCTGACGGCTAGAGGCCGGGCCATCGGGATCGAGATTACGGCTCCGTCCAAAGTGACGATTACGGCGTTGAACCGTGCGTTGCGTAGCGTGGGTGCCGCGCCGATGACGCGAGCCGATCTTGCCCCGCTCAGGGCGGCGTAGTGGGCGTTCTGCCTAACAGCGTTTGCAGCTTCTATGAGGCTGATCTTGTCAAGAGCGGAGTAATATGCGTACGGAAGGGACACGGCGGCGAGCCGCGTTCGTGATTGCACTGAAATCACCCGGTGCTTCGCGCGCACTCGGTCGAGAACGGGCTGGACGCTGAGCGTCCGCCACCAGCTTCTATCCGTGTCGAACCATTCGGTTCGAGGCACCAGAGACGACAGACGCGGGAGCGCGATGAGCCGTGGTGCGCGCGGCCCCTTCTGACCAGGCGGTCCGTGCTCCAGGAAAGCCGAGCACGCGACCCGCTGCAAACGCGGGCACAACGCGACATCACGGGGTGACGACGGACCCGGCGTCAGGTCGCCGCGCCGGGCTTGAGTTGCGCGCCGGTCGGGACCAACCCGGTCTCGAGGTAGCGCCAGAGTGCGATCAAGAGTTTGCGCGCCAGCGCGACAATCCCGAGCCGCCGCTGCCGGCTCCCGCCGGCGGCGAATCGCTCGGTGAACCAGCGGCTGAGGGCGCTGTCCGGTTGGTGATGGAGCCAGCTCCAAGCGAGTTCGATGGCGAGACCGCGGACGTGCACATTGCCAGCCTTGCTGATGCCGAGGTCCCGCGTCAGGCGACCGCTAAGCTGGCGGGTGGCCGTGAGGCCGGCCAAGGCCCCCACTTCGCGACGGTTCCGGAAGCCGCGCCAAGCGAAGAACTCCATGGTATAGAGCCAAGCGCTCACTTCGCCGATGCCGCGCAGCGCGAGGAGTTGCCGCACTTGGCGCACGGCGGGATCGGGCGACGTAGCGAGGAGGGTGCGGCGTTCGGCGACCAGGCTGCGCTGTTGCTGCAGCACGGTCGCGAGGCGATCCCACTCGCGGTCCAGCCGAGCGCGGAGGTACGGCGGTAGTGGCGTGCCATCCCAGCGACGCAGCCGGACGAGCTGCGTCGGCAGGTGGCGCATTGTCGTCAGGCGGATGCCCTGGGCGACGAGGAGCGCCTTGATCCGGCTCCGGTGCCGGGTGCGCTCTCGGGTGAGGAGGGCGAGTTCCCGGTGGAGGTGGCGCCAGTCCTCGGCGGTCTCGCTGGGGACGTTGACTGGGTGCCAGCTGCGGCGATCGCCAGCGACGGCGCGGAGCTGGAGGCTCAGGAGCGCGGTCGCGTCGAGGCGATCGGACTTTGCGCGCCGATGCCGGCGATCGACTTCAATGCTGGCGGAGTCGATGATGGTGTTCGTGATGCCGCGCGCGGTGAGCGCGCGATGGAGCCAGAAGCCGTCGCGGCCAGCTTCGTAACAGCTTACGACGAGCGCGTTCGGCTCGAGATTGAAGTGGGCCTTGGCGCGGGCGATCTCCTGATCGAGCGTGGTGAGGTCGCGCGCGGGGCACATGCGGAGGCGTGGCGGCGCCCCGGTGGTGGTCGTGAAGGCGAGAGCCCAGCGGAGGTTGCCGAGGTCGAAGGCGAGATGTAGCGTGGGGACAGCCACGGGCGCGAGCACGGAACGGGTCGTCATGGTAGGCATCACTTCTCCTGGAAGAGAGAGTGTATACAGTGGCGGCCCGTTCTTCCGGGCCGCGAGTGCCTACATAGTTTCTGTCGGCGACAGTGGATGCGCCGAGGCGCGCTACGCGCGTCCACGGCGCGAAGTGTTAGAGTCGCCGCAGCTGAAACCAGGCGTTAGGCCGCAGTTCTGCCCCGACGTCGTGACGAAACAGAGGTAGCCCACCGGATTCGGGAAGCACGTCCGACTTCTCCACTGCCTGCTAGGCCAGGTTTGGCAAGGACTTATGTGATGTGGGCGTCCACAAGCGACGCCGGAACCACTTGCCCGGCACGCGCTTGCGCTGCCGTTCGCCTAACGCCCCTACGAGCGCCGCTTGCGCGCCGACTTGGTCAGTCTTACCTTGGCGCTTTCATACAAACGCTGCTGGGGACTCAGTATGGCCGCTCGCCTCTCACTGTCCAGCCTCGTCGTACTCATCTCCGTCCTTTCGTCTTGCGTCGATCGGTCCGAGATAGTCGCCCCGAACCCGGCGTCGAAAGTCGACGCAGCGGTGAGCGAAGCGCGAGGACTTCAGGAACGGCGCCGCGACGACAACATAGTCCCCGGATCATACATCGTCCTTCTTAAGCGTCGTGCAGGGCCCGCACGGGCGCTTATTCAGAGGTTGGCAACGCGCCACGGTGGGACGATCGGGAGCCGCTGGGAGAATGGACGGATGCGCGGCTTCACAATTCACAACATTGCCAAGGCGACCTATTTGGCGATTGCGCGTGAACCTGACGTCCTAGTCATTGAACCTGAACGTCGTGTAGCGTTCACAAGCGTGCAGTCGTTGCCGTCTGCTTCGGCACCAAATGATACGCTCTGGTACTTGGATCGCATCGACAAGTACGGGGCTGCAGAATACGACGCCCAGTACGACTATGGGAGCAGCGGCAACACTGGAAACGGCGTGCACATCTACATTGTCGACTCCGGCATTCGCGGTGGTCACGCTGAGTTCACGGGGCGCATTGGGAATGGCTATTGCCACGTGTCTCACTATTGGGGCTGGCTATTGCTCTACACGGACACAGGATGCAGCCCGACCAATGACCCCATTGACGAGGGGCACGGCACGGGAATGGCAGGGCTCGCCGCCGGAACTACGCTAGGAGTCGCTAAGCACGCCACAATTCACTCGGTCAGGATCAACGATGACCAAGGAGGGAGTTATTGCGGAGACGTGGCCGCAGGCCTAGTCTGGGTTAGGCAGAACGCGATATTGCCGGCCGTGGTGAATCTCAGCATCGATGCCGACTGCGCTAGCGTCCGTGGAGCAGCACAGGATCTGATTACTTCCGGAATACAGCTCGTTAAAGCGGCTGGCAATCTTGAGGTCAATGCGAACACAAGAATCATCAACCAGATTCCTGGTCTCATCGTAGTCGGAGGCACGAGCCGCAGTGATGCTCGGTGGAGCGCGGAGGGAAACGTGGGAAGCTCTTGGGGGAGTCTTGTCAACATCTCTGCCCCCGGCGATGGGATGTTCATGGCGACCGGCCAGAGCAACAGCGGGGTTACAGCCTACATGTATGAGGGCACGTCGAACTCGGCCGCGCTGGTTACGGGGGTTGTGGCGCGTTTGCTACAGCTGAAACCGAGCCTAACACTTGCCACGCTGCAGACCGCTCTCTACACGCAAGCAAGTGCCGTCACCATTACGGACGGCAACGGAATGGCAAACCGCATCTTGTTTTCGGGCGCTTCAGTCTCGCCGGATTCATACGTACCGAGCCTGCCAGGAGCACCGAATCTCTCTCTGCAGATTGAGGGATACAGTCAAGTTCGGCCCAGCGCCGGCTGCTACTTCTATGCGAATGCGTCTGGTGGAGCCGGTACCTATTCCTACGTCTGGAAGGTTGGTGACACCGAGATCGGAGGGGACGACGAGTATCTCTACTATCAGAACGCCCTAGCTTCTGGATCTTCGTTCACCGTGAGCGTTCGTATCTTCGACGGGGTTTCGAGCAAAGAAGCGACCTTCGATGTCGCGGTGTCGTCAAGTTCTGGTGAGTGCTACGCGGCGGATGAGGACTTCGCATTAGAGCGGTTCTGAACGCCCGAGAAATGAGAGTGCTCAAGTACGAGCACATAGGAGCGGTTCTGAATCGTGCGAGGAATGTCGTGGTTCAGGGGCGGAACATCGGCGCTTGTCGTCTAGCCAGGCGTCTCTGTGCCACCGCGATCGCCGCGGTGTGTGCGTCGTGTGGCCCGGAAGAGTTCGGCCCATGTCCAGTCGTCAAGCACGAGCCATTGTTCAGGGTCGTTGTCGTGCGTGATTCCGCCAGTGGCGCCCCATTGGCCGACGTTCGAATTGACAACATCGCTGCCAACGGGCGGCCCTTCGCCACGGAGATGAACCGCTTGGTGGGAGGACCCCAGAGCGCAGTCGTGGTGGGAGCCGCTCTGCTGTGTACTCCAGAATGCACCTTCGGCTTCGAAACTGGTCCTTGGCAAATGACCTTCGGGCGTACGGGCTATAGGAATCTGACGTTGTATGTCAATGCCAACTATTCTAAGACCGAGGTCAGGCGGGACTGTTCGACCCACTATTCCGGACCTGTCCGACTGGACATCACTTTGAGGCCGGAGGTACATCAGCCATCGAACGCCGCGGTTCGGGAAGTGCACTCCGGTCAGCGGCTCACCATGCTCTCGCCCAGCGAAGGTCAACGCTGGCTTCGATAAGAGGCGACCAAGGAGCCCGCCTGATTCGCAGTCAATTCACCACCGAACACAGCATCGCGATCCTCCAGGAAGACCGGGCCGGGGCCAAGCCCGAGGACATCGGAGGGAACCCGTGACTGTCCGAAGCGAGGAAGAACCGCGTCGACCGTGTCGCGTCGCACCCTGACATGCGGCCTAACGACAATTGCTGCTGACGGCGCTTGACGGAAGCGGCTGGGCTCGCTGCGCTCGCCTGTCGCACAAGTCGTGATGCGCCGCAGCAGAATGACACGCGTTAGGCAGCTCGGTGTGTCGCTGGTGCGCCCGTGAATGAGTATCCATTGCCTCTCTATGCTTTCAAGGCTAACGCGATTCAACAAGACAACGACTTTCGCCCGCGGCGCCATCACCGTGCTAGGTAGCATGCTTCTGTTTCCTATCGCGCTTGCTGCCCAGAGCAAGCCATCGGGTAACAGTCGCATCGTACCCGTTCGTACTGGAACAGATCTGGCGTCATTCGCGTCCCCTGATGGACGGTTCATCGCAATCATTCTGATGGGTCAGACGTGGCTTGTGCCCAGCACGGGCGGAACCGCCCGAGCCCTCACGGACGTCATCAGCGAACCCCGTGTTGACGTAGCATTGGCTTGGGCACCCGACGGAAGGCGACTGTCAGTCCTGTCGAATACGACGATGTTCGGCCCGCGAACCGCGCTCGACGTCGTCGACGTGGAGACGGGCACGTCGATGCGAGTGGCGTCGGCACCGAATATCGTCTCAGCAATGTGGTCGCACGACGGCAGCCGGCTCTTGGTGAGTCTTTTCGAAGAGGACAGCATCAGCTTGACTGCGTATCGGCCTGTACCGAACGCGCGCGGCGAGCGTCTGTCTCGCTTGCCGGGTGCGCCGGTGTCCCTGCGCAGGTCGGCAACTGGCGAAATGGCCTACGCTACGGTCGATGGACGACGTACGCTAGGGTCGCTCGGTGGACTCCGAGAGTACCTGACAGCATCAGGGCAGGTTCGGCCATTGTCCAGTGACTCCATCACCGCCAGTCTGCCCGCCTATAGCCCAGATGGGGAGCTGGTCGCGTTCATCGCGGAGGCCTCCGGAGAGCGAGAGGTCTGGGTGCGGTCGCTTCGGACCGGAGCGGAACGGCCCGTCACCTCCGGAGTGGACGAGATCTACCTCGCACCGGTCAGTTGGCTTAGCCCATCGCGCGTCTTGTTCACAGCCCACGGCCAGCTGCAAGTCGCATCGCTCGATCGTTCAGTCATTGACACCATTCCGTTCGTCGCAAATGTCCCGGTGACGCGCGCTGAGAACCTGCGCGCACTGCGGCTTCCCACACCCGGCGATCGCAGGAAAGTACAGGCCCTCGTTGATCCTCAGCTGTCTCCAGACGGTCGGACCGTCGTCTTCGCTGCCCTCGGTGACCTCTGGTGTGCGCCGGTAGACGGAGGCGCCGTTCGACGACTCACGAACTCTCCTATCGATGAGCGCCGTCCGGTGTGGTCTCCGGATGGCGCGCGTATCGCTTACTACGCCACGCGCGAGAACGGAGGCACGCAGTTGCGAGTGCTCTCGCTGGCGCACCCGGATAGCAGTCGCGCGATCCCGGTCGATTCGTCGGTTGCCTTTGCTCGCCCTCGGATCGTCTGGTCACCGGATAGCAGGGCGATTGCGTTTGCCAATGGACGACTGATCCAGCGCCTGGACCTGGATGATGGCGCAACCCGAACGATCGCCGTCTCACCCGTCCCATACGTCGAGGCCGTCGTTGCGTGGAGTCCGCAGGACTCCGTCGCCTACATAGCTTCGCGATTGACCGGAAGCACCCTGAACCCAGGCGGCTGGCAGAATGTTCTATGGGTCGTATCGTCAGACAGCGGCGTCGCGCGGACTCTCGACGTCCCGAGGGAACGATTGTCGCGTGCGGGTATTTCCGGCCAGCTTCGACGCGTTGCGTACAACTACCGCGATATTGGACATCACGCGCTCCTCGCCGATACCACGACTGCGAACCGCATCGCCGATCCATCGCCGCGTTCATTCTCGTGGTCAGCGGATGGCAGTCGGCTCCTCTACAGCTCCAATGGACGTCTTCGCCTACTCGAAGTCCATCGTGGCCGCGCTCAGGATGTCAGGATTGATCTCGATTATCGTGTATCACCGGCCCCGAGGCCGATTCAGATACGCAACGTCCGAATCATCGATGGAACGGGAAGGCAGCGCTCAGCGCCTAGCGACGTGCTAATCGCGAACGGTCGCATCAGGTCGATGTCGCTCACGGGACGCCGACCCGTAGCTCCTGATGTCGACGTCATTGACGGGACAGGGCTGACTTTGTTACCGGGATTGATCGACAGTCACGTCCACTCCTTCGGCTGGAGTGGATTCGCGTCGAGCGTCTACTTTGGTGTGCTCGCGGCGCGTGATCCTGGCGACGTGACCGAGTGGCTCCGGAGTCAGCGTGAGCGAGCGGCGGCCGGGCTCTCACTGGCGCCCCGCCTCTTCTATGCCGGTCGCGTCATGGACGACTGGGGCCAGCCCTTCGCAGACGGACGATTTGTTGATGTCCGCAGCGCTGAGCGGGTTGATGAGGCGGTGGGATCCATCGCGGCCGACGAGGCCGATTTCATCAAGCCGTACTTCTGGGATCCGGTCCAGGATGCACATGTGATTGACGCTGCTCATCGCCGCGGCATCCGAGTCGGCTCGCACTTCTCGTTGCTCAGTTCACTCGCGCGCGGTTTGGATTACAAGGAGCACGCGACCACCTACAGTCTGGATTGGACAAGCACCTATCAGGACGATTTGATCGCAACTCTGCGAGCAGCGAACACCTGTGTGGTACCCACGCTTCAGCTCTATGCCACGAGTCGAGGCCAGACCTCGACCGTTGTACCTCACGATCCCTCCATCTTCGCCGACACGCTGCTTGCCGAGTTGTACCGGCCAAGGGATCTCGCGCTCGCCCGAGCCCTTGCGCAAGCAAACATGACCGAAGCGATGCGAGCGCTTTGGATGCCGCGAGAACGGCGCGACTACGAGAGCATGCGACGGCTCGCCGCGGCGGGAGTAAGGGTGACCATCGGCACCGACGCTACGGAAACATCGGGGCCGTGGCGAGACATGGGAGTACATCTGGAGATGGAGCGTTTCGTTCGCGGTGTCGGGATGACCCCGCTCGAGGCGATTCGCGCGGCGACACTGATCGCCGCACAATGCCTCGGCGTAGATGGCGACCTGGGATCGGTGGAAGTTGGGAAAGTGGCGGACCTGCTGTTGGTCGAAGGTGATCCATCATCCGAAATCCGAGACACGCGTCGCATCCGAAGCGTTATCCTGGGTGGGGCAGTTTGGGAGCGAGCCGAGATTCTCGCTGCCATCCGCGGGGAGCGCCCGTGATCGTCGGCTGCGCTAAACGCCTGCTTACGCGTCGGGCGAACCGGCGTGCCTAACGAGGCACTGAAGCTGCCGAGCGGTATGCGGTGCGCTCGCTGCGCTCGCGATTGGTTTGGTCCGCTCGGAGCTTATTGCGGGCGTTATGCAACCGCCAAGGCTTCCTTGTGGCCACCCGACGACCGGGATGCCGCTTCGCTGGACCGTTCCGGTTGACAGTGTATACGTAATCTTGTATATTGGGTGGCGTGGCCAAGGACGTGAGGTGGGTCGGCTCCTCGCTCGACGATCAGCGGGCGCTCCCGCCTGCGGTGCGGCGGGAACTCGGGTTTGACCTGCGGCGCGTCCAACAGGGCACGCTGCCTCGTGACTGGAAGCCGATCAGGGCGGTCGGCCCGGGCGTGATGGAGATACGCGTCCATCTCGGCGGAGCTTTCCGGCTGATGTACGTCGCGAAGTTCGCCGAGGCCGTCTACGTGCTACACGTGTTTCAGAAGAAGACGCAGAAGACATCAGAGCTCGATCTCGCCGTTGCCCGCCGACGCCTCGCGCTCGTTCGTCGCACTCGGGAGGAGAAGTAGCCATGGCCAAGCGCGCCGCACGCCCAAAGGAGGAACGCATCCACCGGTCTTCCGGTAACGTGTTCACCGATCTCGGCTTCCCGCCGGAAGAAGCCGCGCATCTCCTGATTCGCTCGGATTTGCTGATCCAGATCGAGCGCCTTCTGAAGGAGCGCGGGCTGACGCAGGCCAAGGCGGCCAAACTGCTGGGGGTCTCGCAGCCGCGCGTGAGCGATCTTGTGAGAGGTCGCATCGAATTGTTTAGCATCGACACCCTCGTGGATATGCTGGCCCGCCTCGGCGTTTCGGTGACGCTCCGAACGAGGCGGTCGCGCCGCGTTGCATAACGTTGCTTGCTGCAGCCGGGCGAGCTATGGTAGGCGCGCGCTGCGCGCGCGCACGGTTGGATTCGCCCGCAGCAGAAGCTGGCGTTAGCTCGACCTGTGACTCCCGCGCCACCCCAGACGCCGCGGGTCGGGACGCCTACGATGTCGAATTCTGCGACTAGCTGGAGGGTGTCATGAGCATTCCCAGCACCCGGCCGCTCGAGCGGCGCCCCATCCATCCGGGCGAGATCCTGCGCGAGGATTGCCTTCCCGAGTACGGGCTCTCGGTCACGGCGCTCGCCGAGGCCCTCGGCGTGTCGCGGCAGTCGGTCAATGAGCTGCTGCGCGAGCGGTGCGCGGTGAGCCCGGAGATGGCGCTCCGGTTGGGCAAGCTGTTCGGTCCGTCGCCGGAGTTCTGGCTCAATCTCCAGTGGAATGTCGACCTCTGGGACGCGGCCCGCGGGCTCAAGCGCGAGATCGCGCACATTCATCCCCTGGAAGTCGCATAAGGTCGCATGCTGCCGACGAGCGCAGATGCCGTAGCGGTTGCGGGACCTCGGCCTCATCTTCTGGCCCAGTCTGCCGAGGCCCCACGCCGCATCATATGGGAGCGCTCGCCGCAGACGGACACGTCAGACCACATTCCCCGCACTCCGAGGCTCGAATGCACTGGCTTCTATTTGTCGCAGCGCTGGCCGTTGGAGTCGCGGCCGTCGGCCACGCCATCACCGGCGAACGGGACACACTGAAGATTGTTGCCGCGGGGTCGCCCGGTGCCATTGATCACGTCCGTACAGCCTGGCACCTGCTGACCGTCCTGCTCATGGCCACGGCCGTTGTGCTCGCGGGCCTGGGGCACCATGGCCATGATGCGGGTGCCTCCCTGGCGGGAACCCATATCGCTGGTGGACTCGGCCTGGGCGGGCTGTTCGTCACGTGGCGGACGCGCGGACGCAATCCCACGGGCTTCCTGCTGGTTGTGGCGTGTCTTGCGGCGTGGTTGGGTGCAACGGCACATTAGGCGCGACCTTGGCACCGCGACCCTTGCGTTACGCGGACGAGCGTCGCTTGCGCGAAATGCGTCCTGGGCGGCCCACTTGATCGTCAAGGAGAATCGACATGGCCACGACCGCGCTGAGGTACCTACCGGATGAAGAGGATCGCAATGAGTTCCGCGTGGGTAGCCAGAGATTCAAGCTGACAACCCGACGACTCTTTTCCGACGGAGAGAGTAAGCGGCTGTTGATCATCCCCGGCGGGCGCGTTCTTTCCGTGGCCATGCTGGAAGATGTCGACCTCGCATTCCTCGGCCGGACGCATGTGTTACCGACTTGGGTCGGATTGCTCGGAGCCGTTGCCGCGGTGGCGGCCCTCGCGGCTCAGAGCGGAATAGGTTTCGTTCTCAGCGCCGCGCTGGTTGCGGCGTGGTACTTTCTGGGCGCCACGGTTCTCGAGTTTCGCGTCGATGGCAGTTCGCTCGGGACGGTTAGCGTCGTCAGTGCCGGAGGTCTTGATCAGGAGCTCGTTGCCGCACGCGCGTTTGTGGAGGCATTCTTCGAGGCCAAGGCGCACTCGCGTCACGTCGCATGAGTCGGCCAGCCGCTTCCACTCCGCTCATGTGACGGCGTCCTTGTGTACGTCGACGCCAGGTGCGATCAAGGGGAAGACCGGCTGTCGGCTGACAGTACGTTGGAGCAGGCAAGGGCTGGCGATGAGCGGCCACGCCCGCACTGTTGAGAAGCCCTTGCTGCTCAACTCTGGTCGCTATGCGGATACGTAGGCGATTACTCCCAGCATGACCGACACCTTCCGACTTCGCTTTCCCGAGCGCGAGCTCAGGAAGTGGGCCGGCCAGTATGACTACCCTGGTGAGGCGAAACTGATGGCTGGTCCGGTAGCGTCAGCGCGCAAGCAGGGCTACCTCGACATGCCCACGTTCATGAGGATCGGTGACTGGAAGAGCCCGCGTTCTCGGGCTCGCCGCGCTGCCAATCCCGCACCGTTCGTCGAGGAAGTAACCCGCGTTGCTCTCGATCGCTCCACGTCACCGCGACTTGCGATTGAAGCGCTTACGCTCCTTTCCGGCGTCAGCTGGCCCACCGCGTCGGTGATTCTTCACTTCTCCCACTCCGAGCCCTATCCGATCGTAGACTTCCGCACGCTCTGGAGCCTCTCATGCGAGGTGCCGCGGCAGTACGACTACCGGTTCTGGGAGCCGTACACACGCTTCACAAGGTCCCTGGCGGCGCGGCTCAAGCTTGACATGCGCACGCTCGATCGCGGCCTCTGGAAATGCTCCGAGCTCCATCAAGGTGCTGCATGACGAGGAGATGAAGTCGGCCGTCGGGTGTCGGGCGCGGCTCGCTTGCAGAGACTAGCGAGCCGGATGGTATCAGTTCCGCCGGCGCCTTGACTCCGGCGCTTTCATTGCGCACACACCGCCGATTGCGGCATGGGTCGAACGCTGAGCGCGTTACTCTGTACTGACTCAGATCCTCCAATCCTCCAACCATCCGATCGGGATTTCGGTCGGGTTGAACGGCGGGCCGGCTGACTGACGACGCACATTCCCGCTGCCCAACAACGACTGGTCCGTCGGGCCGTGCGTCGCGTCCACCAGGACGCGGCCACAGCCGGGGAGGAGTGGCGCATGCCGAAGGCCGGCCGCCACCTGCTGTTCTCGGGCGAGTTCCGGTCCGTGAACTGACAGGTACGAAGGCTGTTACGCCTGCGCGCCCACAATGGTATCGTTCATGACCCGCCGGTGACCGTGACGCGCGGGGGACTGCCACCAATCCAGGGGACTGCCGTGAAGGCCTTCATTTCATCACTGAGCCTTGGCTTGCTGTTGTCCGCGGGCGCGAGCGCCCAGCAAGCCATTCGCACCGAGCCAGTCGAGGGCATCCGCGACAACGGGACCGGGTACCATGCGCTCGTGGGCGCCCGCGTCGTGACCGCGCCGGGCCGGACGCTGGACAACGCGACCATCATCATCCGGAACGGCCTCATTCAGTCCGTCCAGCCGGGCGGCACGCCGCCGGCGGGCGCTCGCGTCTGGGACCTGTCGGGACACACCGTGTACCCGGGGTTCATCGACGCCCACGCCGACCTGGGACGGGACAGCGTGCCCCGGGGCGGCGACGTGGGGCCGACGCACTGGAATCCCCAGGTACGCGCCTGGTTCAGCACGACCGCCAACCTGCAGGATGATGCGAACCGGCGGCGCGGGCTTCGCTCGCAGGGCTTCGGCGCGGCGCTCGTCGTCCCGAAGCGGGGCATCTTCCGCGGCAGCGCCGCCGTGGTGAGCCTGGGCGACGCCGGCGTGCGCGACCGCGTCCTCCGTCCGGACGTTGCCCATTCGATCGGCTTCCAGGCCTCCGCAGAACTCGGGGGCCGCTACCCCAACTCGGCCATGGGCACGATCGCGCTCATGAAGCAGACCTTCATGGACGCAGATTGGTACAAGCGCGCCTGGACGGCCTACGAAACGGGCGGCCGCGCGTTCCTGCCGCCGGAAACCAGCGAGGCGCTCAAGGCGCTCGAGGCGGCGGTCGCCGGCACGCAGCCGGTCATCTTCGAGACCCGCAGCGAGGAAGAGATCCTCCGCGGCCAGGCGCTCGCGAAACAGTTCAAGCTGAACGCCTGGTACCGTGGCAACGGCCAGGAGTATCGGATCATCGACGTGCTGCGGGGCAGCAAGGCCCCGCTCTTCATTCCGCTCAACTTCCCGGATGCACCGAACGTGGGCGACCCGGAAGCGGCGATGAATGCGTCGCTGGGCGAGCTGCGTCACTGGTACCTGGCGCCGACGAACGCCGGCCAGCTGGCGAACGCCGGCATCGAGTTCAGCATCACGTCGGACGGCCTCACGTCGCTGAACAACTTCCTGCCGAACCTGCGTACCGCCGTCGCGAGGGGGCTGCCGGCCGATGCGGCGCTGGCCGCGCTCACCACGACGCCGGCCCGCTACCTGGGCATCGATCGCACGCACGGAACGATCGCCGCCGGCAAGGTCGCAAACCTGGTCGTGGCGAAAGGCGACCTCTTCACGCGCGACGCCGACATCCGCGACGTCTGGGTGCACGGCGTCGTGTATGGCGTGACGCGCCCCGCGCAGATCGATCCACGCGGCACCTGGTCGGTCGCGTCGAGCGATCAGTGGGGCTTCGAGGCCAGCCTCGTGCTCGAGGGCACCATCAATCGGTTGCGCGGCTATCTGGACGTGGCCCCCGGCCGGGACAACGCCCAGGGCGCCCGGATCGACCTGGAGTCCGCCACGGTCAACGCCGAAACGGGCCGGCTCGAGGTCCGCTTCAATGGCGAGCGGCTCGGCTACGAAGGCCGAGCCCTGCTGGCGGGTTCGGTGGCAGGCGACCAGTTCTTCGGCTGGACGTCGCTCCCGAACGGAGCGAGCCCGTCGTTCCGCGGCACGCGCACCGCTCCATTCCAGGGAGACGCGGTCGGCACCGTCGCCGTCAACGTGCCCAGGCTCGACCTGCCGTTCATCCGGCCCATGATGGACTACGGCGTGACCGCGCCGCCGCAGCAGCCCGCGGCCGTCTTCGTCCGGAACGCGACGGTCTGGACGCAGGGGCCGCAGGGTCGCCTCGAAGGCGCCGATGTGCTGATCCGCGCGGGCAAGATCGCCGAGGTGGGCAAGGGTCTGCGCGCGCCGGCCGGGGCCCTCGTGATCGATGGCACGGGCAAACACGTGACCCCCGGCCTGATCGATCCGCATATCCATTCCGGCGTCAGCGACGTGAATGAGACCGGGGCCACGATCGTGCCCGAGGTCTACATGGGCGACGTGATCACCCACAACAACATCGCGATGTACCGGCAGCTCGCCGGCGGCCTGACCACGGCGATGATCAAGCACGGCTCCGCCAACCCGATCGGCGGCGAGAACGTGATCGTCAAGATGCGATGGGGCAGCCTGCCGGAAGACCTGAAACTGGAAGGCGGGACGCGCACGGTGAAGTTCGCCCTGGGCGAGAATCCCAAGCGCTGCTGCTACGAAGGACGTTATCCCAGGTCGCGCATGGGCACGCAGGAGATCATCCGCGACCATTTCCTGGCGGCGCGCGATTACCGGCGCGAGTGGCAGGAATGGGAGAAGACGAAGCAGGGGCTGCCGCCGCGCCGCGATCTGCGCATGGACGCAATTCTCGACATCCTCGACCGGAAGCTGCTGATCTCGTCGCACGGGTATCGCGCTGACGAGTTTCTCGCCCTCATTCGCCTTGCCGAAGAGTTCGGCTTCAAGGTCCAGACGCTCCAGCACGGCGTGGAAGCGTACAAGATCGCCTCCGAGTTGGCGGCGTCCGGCGTGGCCGTCGCGGTCTGGAGCGATTGGGGCGCGTTCAAGATGGAAGCGTACGACGCCACGAAGTACAACGTGCGCATCCTGATGGAGGCGGGCGTGACCGTGTCGCTGCACTCGGACAACGAGCAGATCGCCAGCCGCATGAACTGGGAAGCGGGCAAGCTGCTGCGCACCGGACTGACCGAGGAACAGGCGCTCACCACGGTGACCCTCAACGCGGCCAAGGTCCTGGCGATCCAGGATCGTGTGGGATCGCTCGAGCCGGGCAAGGACGCCGACTTCGTGGTGTGGAGCGGCAATCCGCTCTCGCAGTTCACGAAGGCGGAGCAGACGTGGGTCGACGGCCGGCGCTACTTCTCGCTGGACGAGGACGCGGCTCGCCGCGCCCAGGTCGACCAGGAGCGCCGGCAACTGATCCAGGCGGTCCTCGCCGCATCGGCCAGCCAGCAACGGGCCGCGACCAGCGGGAGGAACTGACCATGCACGCCAACCAGCAGAGGGCCATGACGACCACGACCGCGCCGTACTTCAGCCGCCTGCTCGCCGCCGCGGCGATGTGCATGGCCGCGACGCCTCTCGCGCTTGCGGCGCAGGAGCGGATGACGGTCCCGCCGCAGAGCGAGCGCATCGCGCTGCGCGGAGCCACGATCCACACCGTGACGAAGGGGGTCATCCCGAACGGCACGATCATCTTCGAGGGCGGGAAGATCATCGCCGTCGGGGCCAACATCGAGATCCCGGCTGGAACGAAGATCGTCGACGTCACCGGCAAGCACATCTATCCGGGCCTGATCGACGCCTATTCGACGGTCGGCATTGCCGAGATCGGCGCGGTCGACATGTCGAACGACGTGAACGAGGTCGGCGACTTCAACCCGAACGTGCGCACGGACGTCGCGGTGAACGCGGAGAGCCGTCACATCGGGACGTCGCGCTCGCAGGGCGTCCTCACCACCCTCACGACACCGGGCGGCGGGCTCATCTCCGGCATGTCATCGGCGATGGCGCTCGAGGGCTGGACCTGGGAGGAGATGTCGCTCGAGTCGGCGGCAGCCCTCAACGTCAACTGGCCGGACCCCACGCAACGCCGGGGAGGCCGTGGCGGCGGTGGCGGTTTCGGCGGGCAGGAAGGCGGTAACCGCGCGACGTACGAAGAGCGCGTGCAGCAGCTGAAGAACTACTTCGCCGAGGCGCGCGCCTATCGTGACGCGGTGGCCGCGGGCGAACGGGTCCGCACCGATGCGCGCTACATGGCGATGATCCCGGCACTGGACCGGAAGATTCCGGTCGTCGTCTCCGCGAACGGCGCGTCGCAGATCAATGACGCCATCACCTGGGCGAAACAGGAGAATCTGAGGCTCATCATCCGCGGCGGCGACGACGCCATCCATGTGGCCGCCCGGCTGCGTGCCGAGAACATCCCGGTGATCCTGACGTCCACCATGGACGCGCCGAGTCGGGATCACGAGGGCTACGACGCCGCGTACAGCCGGGCCGCGCAACTGCACACGGCGGGCGTCAGGTTCGCCATCTCCGGCGGCGCGGGCTCGCTGTACACCGATCGGCTGCCGTACGAGGCCGGCGTCGCCGTTGCGTTCGGCCTGCCGGAGGAGGAGGCGATCAAGGCCGTCACCATCAACGCCGCGGAGTTCATGGGGTTGTCCGACCGGCTCGGCTCACTCGAGCCAGGCAAGCAGGCCACGTTGCTCATCACGACGGGTACGCCGATCGACACGAGGAGCGAGATCCTGCAGGCGTACATCCAGGGACGTGAGCTCGACATGAACGACATCCAGAAGCACTTCTTCGAGAAGTACATGGAGAAGGTGCGGCAGAAGATGAAGATCATCTCGTAGCAGCTCCAGGAGGCGGCGATGTCAACGGCCGCCAGCGGTCGCCCTCCGGCCGCGCGCCGGACCAACCCGGTGGCCGAGGAAGAAATGGGAGCCTTTGCGTTGTGCGGCATCCGGTCGCAGCCGATGTGCGGTTGCGGCAGGCGCCGATCGCGCGTCGCGATCGTCCTGGCCCTCACCGCGGCATGCGCTGTCGGCGACCCTGGTGCGACCACGAGCCGGGTCACCGACTCCGCGGGGGTCAGCATCGTCACGAGCACCGGAAGCGTGTGGGGTGAAGGTCGAGCGCACGTCGATTCCACGCCGGTGCTCCGGATCGGAGCAGAGCCGTCGGGACCATACCAGTTCAGCTTCATCTCGTCCGCGCTTCTGCTCGAGGGAGGCGGCGTCGCCGTGGTGGAGCTGTCAGCGAACGAGATCCGCCTCTTCGACGCCGAGGGCCGGCATGTCCGGTCGGTGGGCCGTCGCGGCCGGGGACCGGGCGAGTTCCAGGTGATCTCCGGGTTGTTCCGCCGATCAGACGATTCCCTGGTCGCCTACGATCAGATCGAGAGACGGCTGACGGTCTGGCCGCTGGCGGGCGGCGAGCCGCGCGTGGTGCGCTCCCAGCCGGTCCCGCGGGTCCGTGGCAGCTTCAGCGCCTTCGGCACGTTAGGCGACGGCCGTCTCGTGCTGTACAATCCGGGCAGCGGCTTCCGGCCCGATCTCGCGCCGGGGCTCCAGTGGGATACGACCGACGTGGTGGTCCTGGACCCTGCCGACGGCACGGGGCGAACAATCGCGCGGCTCCCGTCGCGCCAGCAGTGGATCCTCCCGGGCGGCGATACGAGGGTGCTGGCGCCGGCGCACATGGCCGTGATGGCGGCGACGTCCGACGGATTCTACTGGGCGACATCGGATCGCTACGAGGTCCGGTTCTTCGACCCGGACGGCGATCTCCGGAGGATTCTGCGGAGACCGGTCGAGGCGCGCCGCGTGGAACCGGGCATGATCGAAACGTGGATCACCGCCAACCTCGATGAGGCGCGGCGGAACGAGGGCGAAGCAGCGGTGCCGAGGTATCGGCGGCTCTACGAGGAAGGAGCGTTCGGAGACCGGGTCCCGCTGTTCGACCGGGCATTCGTGGATAGCGACGGCCGGCTCTGGATCGCGTCGTCACGCTGGCCGGAGCCGGAGGCGGCCCCCCGTCGCTGGAGCGTCTTCGCCCCGAGCGGCGCGTGGCTCGGTGACCTGGACGCTCCGGCACGGCTGCGCATCGTCGACAGCCGGGATGATCTCGTGCTCGGGATCTGGCAGGCGGAAGGCGATGCCCCCTACGTGCAGGTACATCGCCTGCGGCACCCGTAGACCGGCAAATGGCCAGCGCGGTCCGGCGGCACGATGCGGCAGGAACCGCCGTGGTGACATGAAGCTCGTCGTCATCGGCGGGAGTGGTCTCATCGGCAGAAAAGCCGTGGCTGTCCTGCGCCGGCGCGGCTATGAGGTCCTGTCGGCGTCACCCTCGTCAGGCGTCGACACCGTGAGCGGCGAAGGGGTGGCCGAAGCGCTGGCCGGCGCCCGCGTCGTCGTCGATGCCACCAACGCGGCCTCCGCGGACGATGGCGCCACCCTCGCGTTCTTCGAGACGTCGACCCGGAACCTCCTGGCCGCGGAGCGGGCCGCGAACGTCGGCCACCACGTCGTGCTGTCGATCGTCGGCACCGAACGGCTCATCGCGAGCGGCTACTTCCGCGCCAAGCTGGCCCAGGAGACGCTCGTCCGGGCGGCGCCGATTCCGTGGACGATCGTGCGCGCCACGCAGTTCTTCGAGTTCGTGGAGGGCATTGCCCGGGCGGCGACCGAGGGAGGATCAGTCCGGGTCCCGCCGGTCCTGATGCAGCCCGTCGCGGCGGACGACGTGGCCGAACGCATCGCCGACATCGCCCTTGCCGAGCCGCTCCGCGCCACGGTCGAAGTGGCCGGCCCCGAGCGCATCAGGCAGGACGACCTCGTGCGACGCTTTCTCGACGCCGCCCGGGACTCGCGCCGGGTCGTCGCCGATCCGGCGGCGCGCTACTTCGGCGCCGCGGTGGACGACCGAAGCCTCGTCCCCGGTGCCCTCGCTCGGCTCGGCGCCACCCGGTTCGACGACTGGCTCGAGCGACAGTTCGTTCCGGGAAAGGGACCGCCGCGGGCCGGCTGAGATCCAGGCGCGGATCACAGCCGGCCGCGTGAGTGCCGTGGCTCAACCGGTCGCGTACACATGAATGAGGCGCCCGCCGAAACGCGCCAGCAGGTTCTGCCCGATGTCCGACAGCGCGTCGTGGTAGTGCGCCCTGGTCGCGTCCAGATGCTGCGCCTGGTAGTGGGAGTCCCACGTGAGCAGGGTCCCCTCGCGGGAAGGCTCGACGGTCAGCACGTGCAGGTCGTCCGAGAGGCCGAACAGCTCGGGCCGGTCACTCCGCGACGCCCAACCGCGGCCGGGCTCGTACCACACCATCGTGTCGTGCGCCACGATGCCGGGTTCGCCGGGCTGCATGGGCCTGAAGTGCAACGTGTACCCGGTGATCGCGCCGAGCGGGTCCGTCCGCACCTCGGCGCGCTCGACCCCGGCGCTGTACTCGCTCATGCGCGCCGGGTTGCCCACCAGCGCCCATACGTCCGCCACGGACGCCGCCAGGTCCGTCCGAAGCCGGTTGCGCAGCGGCGCCCTGATGAGGCCGAGAGATTCGGTGATCGTGTCCATGGCATCTCCTGGTGTCATTGGGAGACGGAGTCTACTGTCAAATATGCCGAGTTACGGCATATTTCTGACCATGGGCAGGCGGCCGGCGGCGTCCCGACTGGAGCGGCTCGAGGAGCTCAAGGGGCTCCTGCGGTCACGCGACCATGTGACGGTCGCGGCCCTCGCCGATGAACTGGGCGTGAGCCTCCGAACCCTGCACCGCGACCTCGATGTGCTCCGCGGTCAGGGGGTTCCGATCGAGTCGGACCGGGGGCGCGGCGGCGGCCTGCGGCTGCATCGCGCCTGGTCGCTCGGGCGCCTTCACCTGAGCGCCGAAGAGGCCATCGACGTGCTGATCAGCATCGCGGTCGCCGAGCGTATGAACTCTCCGCTCCTGCTGCAGCGACTGGGCGCGATCCGGCGGAAGATCGTGGCCGCGTTCAGCGAGGGCTATCAGACGAGGATCCGCGAGCTGCGAAAGCGCATCCTCGTCGGCCGGCCGGCCTCGGCGAAGGTGCTGGCGTCCTTCGTGCCGCCACCGCGCGCCTTCCCCGGCCTCGCCGATGCGTTCTTCCACCAGAAGTGCGTCCGCATCACGTATGCCGACCAGCGGGGCGCTACGACGGAGCGGGAGATCGAACCGCAGTTCCTCTACCTGAGCGTCCCGGTCTGGTACCTGCTGGCGTGGGATCGCCTGCGGCAGGACATCCGGACGTTCCGGGTCGACCGGATCCGGGACGTCGCCCCTCTCGCCGCCACCTTCCGGCTGGCCGCCCCCGAGCCGTTTCTCGCTCAGGCCGAACGGGACGTGCAACGTCTGTAGGCCGTCCGCCGAGTTTCGGTCGCGCGGCGGCCGGAAGGGCAGGACGCGGGGCCGCGGGAGTCGACAGTCGCGATCGGGCCTGTTAGTCTGGGAGGCAGACCCCTTCCGGGCCGCCGGACACATGCGGATCCATCACCAGCCCCTTCTCGCCGCCGCGATCGGCAGCGTCCTGTTCGTGCTGCCACGCCCGGCAGCGAGCCAGTTCCGGGACTCCGTCTGGGTCAACTCCCGCTCTGGCGTCTATCACTGTCCCGGCACGCAGTACTATGGCCGCACGACGAGCGGCGAGTACCTGAGCGAGGGAGTCGCGCGCGAGCGTGGATTCCGGGCCAATGGCGGACGTCTCTGCCATCCGGGAACGGCGGCTCCGTCCGGCGCCGGCGGCCCCGGCTCGCCACTGCCTGACGAGCCGCGCCTCACGCGCGAGGCGCGGGAGTGCGTGCTCACGCGGATCATCGACGGCGACTCGATCGAGTGCTCGCCCCTGGGCCCCGTTCGGTTGATCGGGACCGACAGTCCGGAGGCGGACCAGCCGCCGTTCGGCACCGCCGCGACGGCGGGACTGGCGTCGCTCGTCCCGTCCGGCGCAACGCTGCGGCTGGAACTGGACGCCGAGGAGCGCGACCAGTACGGCCGCGTGCTGGCCTACGCCTGGTACGACGCGCGCATGATCAACTGGCTGATGGTCCGGCACGGCTGGAGCGTGAGCTACCGCTATCCGCCGAACGTCCGGTACGCCGCGGTCCTCGACAGCGCCGAGGCCGCCGCGCGTCGCGAGGCGCGCGGTCTGTGGCTGGTGGACGGCTTTCGCTGCCGGCCGGCGGAACGGCGGCAGCGAGTCTGCTGACTCGGCGCGTCGCGGCGAGTCGTTTCCATGTCGCGATCGCCATGGCGGGGGGGGCGCTCCTCGCGCCCTTCGGTGCCAGCGGCCGCCGAGTCCAACGGCATGAGCTCGGCCGGGCGCCGGGTCGCCGGAAGATGGCGATCACCGCTTCACAGGACTTTCCACCACGGAGCGGCGAGACCATCCGGCGCCAGCCACTCGAGCGTGCTTCCGCCGTGCAGCAGCAGTCCCGACGTCGCGGTCTCGTTGGCGTGGATGATAATCATTCACGCCGTGAATAGAAGGACGTCGCCTTGGCGTGTCGGCCCGGGTCCTGCGCTGGTGAGGCAACGATCCGACGATCGTCCGGGATACTCCGACCAGCAGGCAGTGCTGCGCCGACTGTGCTGGTCCGTGCTCGCCGTCAGCTTGCCAACCAACCGACGCCGTGGATGGGCGCCTCAGAGCATGCGGCGCAGTACGCCACCCACCTCTGGTACGCCGTCCTCCCGCTGATGCTGCTCCGCCGGCCGGGCGCCTCGGGTGCGCCCCGAGACCGGATGGGGCGGTCGCCGACCCGACGTCCTGTCTTGCGCTAGCGCCCGGGAGACTGGCGCCCGGGGCCTGCCACCGGCTCCAGCCCCGCGCTCATCAGGTTGACGAACAGCCGCGCCGCGCCGGGCACGGCGGCCGGCAGCTGTTGCACCAGGGCAAGGGTCGTGAAGATGTACGTCCCCCTTCCCAGCGGGGCGACCAGCAGGGCGCCTGTCGACTCCGGCTGCTCCGGGTCGTTCATTCCGAGCGGCGCCGCATAACGCGAGTCGATCGCCCTCGGCATGTCACTCGCCCGCTCCGACGCCCAGCCGCCCCAGTCGGCCTCGACGATCCGGTTCGGCCACGCCAGCAGGCGCGACTGCGGCAGGAGCACCCGCACCGGGGCATTCTCCATCGTCACGCGGTCCGTGGCGCCGTCCGGCGACGGGCCGAGGGGATACGGAAAGACACCGTACCCGTACGTCGCCGCTGTGCCGCCCAGCACCAGCAGCGTGCCGCCGCGACGCGCAAAGTCGAGCAGCCGGCCATTCGACGCCACGAGCTCCGGATGCGCCTCGTACGCGCGCGGCCCCACCACCACCGTCGTGTACCGCGAGAGGTCGGCATTCAACAGTTCGTCGTACCCGAGCACGGCCAGCCGCACGCCGAGCTGGCGCAGGTAGGGCGTGATGAGGTCGCCGACGCCTTGCAGGTACGCCACGTTCAACCGGCTCGGGACCGTGATCTCCACGCCCTGCAACCAGAGCCCCGCGCCGCGGCTCATCGTGATCGGACGGAGATGCGGGTACCGGACCGTGCGCAACCCGCGATCGTACTCGGCGCTGTCGGCGTCACGAGCATACAGCCCGAACGGAACGCGGCCGGGTGCCAGCGTACCGCGGAGGCGCAGCAGCAGCTCGGTGCCCTGGCGCGGCGCCAGCGTGATGGTCCTGGGCAGCGAGTCCACCCGCAGGCCCGCCGGCGCCACGAGGTGCAGCGAGAGCGTGCGTGCGCTGTCGGTGTGCGATTCCACCGAAAACCGCAATAGCCGGTCCACCGGCCTGCCGGCCGGGATCCATTCGAGGCTGTGGTCGAAGCCAAGGGTGAACGCGGGCACGCCACTCACCACGCGATCCTGGACGCCGGATGCCGCGTCCGCCGAACGGTGAAGGATCGGCCCGGTGCTCATCGTGATCAGCTGTCCATCGATACGCACCGTCACGGTCACGTCGCTGGGGCGACGGATGGCCTCGGGGATGGCGACCGCGGGGATGGTGATCACGCCGCGCGCCGCGGCGGGGCGAGCGAGTCCGTCGAGCGCCGACGCGAACGGTTCGTAGAGATCCAGCACGCGCGGGCCGAGCCACCAGGGCACCGCGCTCCCCTGGACCCGCACCGGCAACGCCCATCGCGCGGCGCTGTCGGGCGGAATCACCACGGGCTGCACCCGCCGGTCCCAAACGCCGGAGATCGCGAGCGTGACGAACTGGACCGGCCCGCGGCCGTGGTTCGACACGGTGAGCGTCGCGGGCACGGAATCGCCGTACGCGACCTGCTCGCGATCGGCATACAATGTGACGTGAACGCCGGAAGCGATGAAGGCGGCCTCGGCGGCTCGTCGTGCAACGAGGTCAATGGCGGCATCGGCGTCGAGTCGATCAGGACGGCTGCATGACGCGGCGAACGAGACGATCAGTGACGCATCCTGCGCGGGGTGCAGGCAGCGCGGCGTTCGCCCGCGCACCCACGCGGCGAGCCGGGCCGCCCGCGCGAGGTAGCTCACCACACCGTCCGGGTTCCGAAGGTCCACGCGGTGGCGCGCCGTGTCGGCGAGGGCCACGATCGCCGCGAGGACGCGCCTGACGGTGTCGGCCGAACCGGCGCCCAGTCGCGCAAAGGTCGTGTCGATCCCATCGAACAGCGACGGTTCTGCGAACGCGGTCGTGGTGTCGCTCGCCCGCGTGGCGATGCGTGCAAGGGTCAGTTCGCCGCTGAGGCCCCGGCTGCCGCGGAGCAACGAATCCGGATACCCCTGGGTCCGGTGCACGGCCCGGGCCTCCACGGCCAGCGCAAGCCAGGTACGCCCGCTGACCGGGTCGAAGCCGCTCACGTCGATGTGGGTGCCAGTGCCGGGGCCGAAGAGCGACAGGGGATTCCAGGGGAATCCGTGCCTGGCGACCGGGAATCTCGCGGTGTCGCCGCCGACCTCGAACGCTTCGCGGGCCAGGAGCGCCGAGGCTTCGTGGTGGCCGTCCCCGTCGGAGGACGTGCCCGTGTACCGTGCGATGACCACCTGCGGGCGGAAGGCGCGGATGATCGTGACCATGTCGCCCAGTACTGCCTCACGCGGCCAGTGCTGGAACGTCTCGTCCGCGTTCCTCGAGTACCCGAAGTCGTAGGCGCGAGTGAAGAACTGCCGGGCCCCGTCCAGTCGGCGCGCCTCGAGCACCTCGGCGGTACGCACGGCGCCGAGCCCGTCGCCGACCTCGTAGCCGGCGAGATTGAGCCCGTTCTCGCCACGGGTGAGGGAGAGGTACCCGGTCTCGACGCCGCGGGCCCGGGAGAGCCAGGTGGTGAGCCGATGGTCCTCGTCGTCGGGGTGGGCGCCGATGATCAGGACGCGCGCGGTCACGGTGAGTTCGCGAAGGCGCTGGTCGAGCGTAACGGCGTCCGGTTCCTGCGCGGCGAGGGCCACGACAGGGACCGCGAGCGACAGGACCGCGGTGCGGAGCGCAACCGCACGGGGCATTACGGTGAGCCCTCGAGGGGCATGCGTTCTCCGGGGCGGATGGCGAATCCGGCGATCGATGCTGCCGTTCGCCTCGTGGCTAACCTACTAACCTAATCGGAATGCCGACGGGCTCGCTCGTGACCCTCCGTGGCACGCCGTGGCAGCGGTGCCATCGTGTCCAGAAACGGTGGCGCCGTCGAGGAGTACGCTGCCGCGGGGAAGGTGGCCTGGAGGCTGTCGGGCACCCCGGGCTACGTCTTCGCGCCCAGCGTATTCGATCGCTCGCCCACCCCGGTGCCGGGTATCGGCCGGCGCCAGAGGGCGCGGGCCGCGAGAATCGCCGCGAAGGCGCCGACGGTCCCCACCGCGAACAGCGTCCACACGAAGAAGAACCCGCCGCCGGACTGGACGATCGCCGGATATCGCGATCCCGTCATGTGCAGCACCGGCATCGCCGCCCCGAAGATCCCGCCGAGGAACATGATGACGTACCCCGCCGGCCTCCCGGCCAGGAGCAGCGTCCCGGTGAGCCAGACCAGGAAGATGGCGACCCCGCCGATGTTGTCCGCGCCGGGCGGCGAGATGCCACGCCGGATGTCGTCCGACACGTGGACGGTCATCAGCAGGATGGCGAGCAGGGACGCGACGGTCAGCTGGCGGTCGTGTGTCATGGCCGGTGCGGGTTAGACCTTGTATGGCTAACCCATACGACGATCGCCGGCCGGAGTTTCGCCCGTCCGCTTCGCGCCTAGAAGAACGTGAACGCGGGCGGCGCCATGCCGTGCTTGCGGAAGTTCGCCACCACCTGTCCGGCCGTCCACACCGTGTGCATGTGGATCTCGTCCCAGACCTGCCACCGGGGCATCTGCTGCCCGAACAGGTTCACGCTTTCGGCGCGCGCGGCGTCCGTCTGCGTGCGGAGCAGGCCGACGGCGTAGTCGTAGGCGGCGCTCACGAAGGCCCGCAGGCCGGCGCGGGTGTTGAACGCGGTCGCGGTATCCGGCAGGGTGAGCGCCGGGCCGTTCATGATGGAGCGCGCGATCCCGGCCGCCGAGCCCGCGGCATGGTGGATCTGGTTGGCGAAGTCGCGCTGCGTTGGCGTCGCACGATCGCGGTACAGCCGCTCGGGCATGGAGTCCACCATCTGCAGGAGCACCTTGCGCTGATGCTCCAGCATCCTGAGCTGGACTTCACGAGGCGTGCCGTTGGACTGTGCACCGGCCGTGATGGCCATTGGGAGCGCAGCCAGGATGATGAGTGGCTTCAGCATGGGATTGGGATGGAAGCGTGTTGGGTTCTGCCGCACCACGTGGCGCGGCTCGCGTCATGGCGTCCAGCTCACGCGGGAATGGCGAAGGTCATCGAACCACGGGAAGTCGCCAGGGCGCCTACGCTTTTCCCTCGAGCCGCTCGGCGTCGGCGATGTCCTGCGACCGTCACGTGGCGCGCCTGGCCCGAATCAGGTCATCGCGGGAATGGGCTGGAAACTACACTGCGACGGACGATACGGCAGACGGGATGCAGGAGGCGGTCAGGACGGGTCGGGAAGACAGAACGCTGGGAGCCCCCGGCCCGCCTGCGCTGGCCGCGAGCACGGCACGCCCCTATTCTCCGCCAGGCACCCTGCTCCCACCACGCATGCCTTCCCGTCGTGAAGTCGTCGCGGCCCTCGCGTCCACGGCCGTCCTGCCGCTTCTTTCCGCCTGCATGAAGGCCGGCGAATCCGCCGCTGGCGCCAACGAGGGCGCCGCCCTCGCCCTGCTCGACGAGTGCGCCGACCACCTGCTGGCGCTCTTCCCCGAGACCGCCACGTCCCTGGGGCTCGACACGGGAGACCGCGCCCCGCTCCGGTCGCAGCTCACCGATCGCTCCGAAGCCGGGAAACGGCGCATCGCGGAGCAGGTTCGCGCCGACCTCGAGCGGGTCACCGCGTTCGACGCCACCGGCCTGTCGGACCGGACGCGAACGAGCCTCGCGGTGGTGAAGAGCGCGTACACGACCGCGCTCGAAGGCTTCGCGCTGCCGTACGGCGACATCACCGTCGGGAGCTGGCGGAACACGCCGTATGTCGTCATCCAGAACGTGGGCGCGTACCTCGACATTCCGCGCTTCCTGGACAGCGACCACCGCATCGAGAACGCCGCCGACGCCGAGGCCTACCTCGCGAGGCTCCAGTCGTACGCGCGGCAGCTCGACGGTGAACTCGGCCGCATCCAGGCGGCGCGGGAGACGGGACTGGTGCCTCCCTCGTTCCTCCTCGACAAGGCGACCGCGCAGCTGGCGCTCTCGATCCAGGGCGCGCGCCAGGGCGGATCACTGGTGGAGTCAATCGATCGGAGGACGAAGGCCATTCCCGGGGACTGGGCGTCGAGGGCTCGTGCGATTGCGGCGCAGGAGATCGCCCCGGCGCTCGAGCGCCAGCTGGCCGACCTGCAGGCCCAGCGCCGCGTCGCGACCGGCGACCCCGGCATCGCGGCGCGCCCGCAGGGCGAAGCGTTCTATCGGTGGGCTCTCAAGGCGTCGACGACCACGACGATGACGCCTGACGAGATCCACGAGCTCGGCCGCAGCGAGCTGCGCGACCTTCATGCGCAGATGGACGCGATCCTGAGGGAGATCGGCTACACGACGGGCTCGGTGGGCGAGCGGATGAAGGCGCTGGCCGAGGATCCGCGCTACCAGTTCGCGGACGGGGACGAGGGGCGCGCCGAGATCATGGCGTTCATCGACGAGCGCCTGACGTGGATCAGGGCGCAGATGCCGCGTGCGTTCAACACGGTGGTGAATCCGAACATGGAAGTGCGCCGCCTCCCACCCGAGGAGGAGCCGGGCGCGCCGGGCGCCTACGGCGGGGCGGGGTCGATCGACGGGACGATTCCGGGACGCTACTGGATCAACCTCCGCACGACGAAGCTGCACAGCAGGTACAGCCTCGCCGACCTCTCGTTTCACGAGGCGATCCCGGGGCACATCTGGGAGGGCGAATACTCGCGGTCGATGCCGAAGATCCGGACCATGCTGGCCTTCAACGCGTTCTCGGAGGGTTGGGCGCTGTACGCCGAGCAGCTCGCCGACGAGCTGGGCGCCTACGAGACCGATCGCGTCGGCCGGCTCGGCTATCTCCAGTCCCTCGCGTTCCGCGCCTGCCGTCTGGTGGTGGACACCGGACTGCACGCCAAGGGCTGGTCGCGCGAACAGGGCGTCCGTTTCTTCGTGGATGAGAACGGGTCCAACCCGCTCGAGGTGGCGAGCGAGGTGGACCGGTATTGCTCGTGGCCGGGCCAGGCCTGCGGCTACAAGGTGGGCCACACCGAAATCAACCGGCAGCGGCAGAGGGCACAGCAGGCGCTCGGCGCGCGTTACGATCTCAAGGCGTTCAACGACACGGTGGTGCTGGGCGGCAACGTGCCACTGGACGTGCTGGGACAGAACGTGGAGGCGTACATCCGCTCGGCGAAGTAGGCCCGCCGGCGCTCATGGTCTTCCCCGGACCGCCGGCAGCGGACCGGGCGGCGGCGCCAGCTGGTAGACCAGCTCCACTTCCGGCGACGCGGCCACGTAGCGCTGCCTGACGAGCAGCCCCTGCCCCTGGCCGGTGATTCCCACCTCGAAGGCCGGGCTGCCGTTCTCCGGGTGCAACCGCCGGCGCCCGGTGAACCAGTCGTGTTCCACGATCCCGGTCGTGATCCGGGTCAGGTGAATCACCGGCACGCCTTCGCGATGAATCCGGAAGTGGAACGCCTGCTCGTACCGGTCGGTGTTCTCCAGAAAGCGCAGGCTCCCCGCGACGGCCTCATACGTGACCGACGAGGTCACGCCCGGCTCGCCGGGGATGGTGAACATCGTCGCCGGCGGCGGCGTCCCGGCCACCTGCGTCAGGACGTACTCCGTCCAGGTCGACACGATGACGAGCGCCGATCCGACCTTGCCCTGGGCCGTGGCGGTGATCCACGTCCAGCCCGGCCTCACGCCGCGGACCCGTCCGGTCAGTCCCACAGTGGCGATGGTCGGGTCCAGGCTCTCCCACGTGATGGGCGTGTTGATGACGTGCCCGCCGTGGCCGCGCGCGAGGGCCGTGAGCTGGCCGACGTCGTTCACGGCGATGGCGAGCGTCGGCGGATCCATCTCGATCACGACCACATCCGCCAGGACGCTGATCCGGATGACCGCCGACTTCCCCTCGATCGTGACCGTGACGGACGCCTCGCCGGCGGCCAGCGCGGTCACCGCTCCGGTGCCGGACACGGACACCACGCCGGGATCGCTGCTCGACCACGACTGCGGCCGGCCCGGGAGCAGGACCCCGGCGGCGGACCGTGCCTCGGCGTGCAGCTGCTGCGCGCTTCCGCGCGGCATGACGAGCGTGGCCCCCTCCACGATGGCCACGTGCGCGACCGGCTCCACGGCGGGAACGACCCGCAGCACGGTCTGCGCCACACGACCCTCGCTCGTTGCGGAGATGGTCGTCAGGCCGAGGTCGATCGCCACGACGCGTCCGGACTGATCGGTCCATGCCACCTCGGGCCGGGTACTGTGCCAGCGGATCGTGCGCCCGGAGAGCGGAGCACCGGAGGCGTTCCGGGGGATGGCGGTGAGGTGCGCCATCTGTCCAACCGTCAGCTGCGCCGGGGGCGCGACCAACTCGACACTGGCCACCGGCTCGGGGGCCGGTTCAGACGGACCGCCATCGGCGCAGGCCACGACGGCGAGGCTCATGGCCACCCACAACAAGCGACGCGCACGCATACGACTCCTCCATTCTCGATGCCGACGCCGCCCCGATGGCGGCGAAACCCGCCGGGAAAGTGCGCGACCAGCGGCTCCGGCGAATGGGTCGATTGACCCAAGTCGTTAGGTACGCGATGCTCGCAGGCTGGATGGGTCATCCGACCCATTCGCCGCCGGCCCGGCGCCGCTAGCGTGGTGGCGCGGTTGACTCATCACGCCATTTCCAGGAGGACACGCCATGTCACCCATCTTCCGCCGGCGCCCGCTGGCCACGCTGTCTGTCGCGCTCGTCGCTCTGGTGTCCGCGGCCGCCATCCGCGGCGCGGAATCGCCGGCGTCCGTACGCCTCAGCTACGGCCCGGTGCAGTCGCTCGGTCAGGGGAGCGCCCGGACGTACCTCGAGCGCGACGCCAACGGCGAACCCGAGGCCACGCCGTTGTATGATGCCGGGCTCCCACTCGAGGAGAAAGTCGAGCGCATCGCCCGGGAGGGGGAGGCGCGACGGCCACGGAGGGCAAGTGCCGGCGCCGCCGGAGGATCGTCGGCGGCGGCGGAGTCGCGGGGGGCGTGGCACACCGGTTGCCATGCTCCGGGTCAGGCTGGACCTTCACCATCGGCGCGATCAGCGCCGCATCACCCCCACACGGGAGGAGCACGAAGATGTTCAAGTCGCAGAAGGGCTTCACGCTGATCGAGCTGATGATCGTGGTCGTCATCATCGGTATCCTCGCGGCCATCGCGATCCCGAACTTCATCGCGATGCAGAACCGCGCGAAGGAAGGCTCGACGAAGGCGAACATGCACACGTTCCAGCTGTCGGCCGAGGACTACGGCGTGCAGAACGACGGCGCCTACGCGGCGACGGCGGCCGAGGTCGCGGCGCTCCTGCCGTCGGCCGGCGCGAACTTCAAGAACCCGTTCGACCGCACGGTCGGCACCGGCAACGCGTGGGTGGACCAGGCGACGTTCGCGGCCGCCGCGACGACGACGGGCTCGACGAAGCAGGGCATCACGGCGTACGCCGACTCGGTGAACATGAAGTACGCGGTCGCGGGTCGCGGCGTCGCCGGCGACCTGACGCTCGTCCTCACCAGCGGCCAGTAACCGTCCTTCGGCATCCTCCGGCGGGGCGCGACGCGAGTCGCGCC
>JABWBJ010000542.1 GCA_013360595.1 Gemmatimonadaceae bacterium
CCTGGGCCTGGGCCGACTCGCTCGAT
Source organism: Gemmatimonadaceae bacterium (assembly GCA_013360595.1). Taxonomy (GTDB): domain Bacteria; phylum Gemmatimonadota; class Gemmatimonadetes; order Gemmatimonadales; family Gemmatimonadaceae; genus JABWBJ01. Next base: position 27 of record JABWBJ010000542.1, read on the forward strand.
CCGCGCGCCCCCGATCGCTGGGAACGGCTGACCGCCGCGCCACCGCTCTTCGATCGTTCGTGGCCCCGCCTGGACCTCATGTGGTTCCGCCCTGCCGTCCGCGAGCTCCCCCAGGCGCGCTGGGCCCTCGAAGCCGCGGGGACGGTCACGCTGCCCGCCGGCGAGTACACGCTCCGCACGATCAGCGACGACGGCATCCGCGTCTGGGTTGACGGGCGCCTCGTCATCGACAACTGGGACCTCCACGGGTCGGAGGTGGACTACGCGCCGCTCTCCGGCGGCCGCCACGACGTGCGCGTCCGGTACTTCCAGGTGGATGGCTGGACGGAACTCAGACTCGATGTCCTGCGCGGCAACCCGCGGTCCGCCGGGTCGCCCGGGCCCCATTGACCGATGGGCCGCTGGCTGTTCGCGCTCTCCATCCCGGTGCTCGCGCTCTCGCTGGCCGCGAACGGGCCGGTGACGCAGGGCCGCCCGGCCTACCGGAATCCGGCGCTCACGCCTGACGAGCGGGCGCGCGACCTCCTCGGCCGCATGACGCTCGCCGAGAAGTTCTGGCAGCTGTACATGAGCCCCGGAAGCCTCGACGACAGCACGCACGACTACTCGAACGGATCGTTCGGCCTGCAGATCCGGATGCCGGAGGGTTCGCCGGCATCGCGCGCCGCCGCCACCCGCGTCGCCTGGGGCCGGCGGCACACCGCGCGAATCGACAGCGTGCAGCGCTCCTTCGTGGAGCGCACCCGGCTCGGCATCCCGATCATCCCGTTCGAGGAGGCGCTCCACGGCCTGATGGCCGAAGGCGCGACGATCTTCCCGCAGGCGATCGGGCTTGCCGCGTCGTGGGACACGGCCATCGCCAGGCGCGTGGCCGAGGTGGCCGCCATCGAGACGCGGTCCCGCGGGATCCGACAGGTGCTCTCGCCGGTTGTGAACATCGCCACCGATGTCCGTTGGGGGCGGGTGGAGGAGACGTACGGCGAGGACCCCTACCTGTCTTCCCTCTTTGGCGACGTCTTCGTGCGCGCGTTCGAGAGCGGCGGCGTGATCGCCACGCCGAAGCATTTCGTGGCCAATGTCGGCGACGGAGGACGCGACAGCTATCCGATCGACCTGAGCAGGCGCCTGCTCGAGGAGCTGCACTTCCCGCCGTTCGTGTCGGCGGTGATCAACGCGGGCGCGCGATCGGTCATGACGTCGTACAACTCCGTGGACGGAAAGCCCGCCACGCAGAATCCGTGGCTGCTGAACGAAACGCTCAAGGGCGCGTGGGGCTTCCGGGGATTCGTCATCTCCGACGCCGCCGCCACCGGCGGGGCGACGGTCCTGCACCGGACCGAGCCGAACACGCCGGCGGCCGCGAAACACGCCTGGGAAGCCGGACTCGACGTCGTCTTCCAGTCGACCTGGGAGCAGCACCGGCCGTACTGGGAAGCCGTCCGGACCGGAATGGTGCGGGAGTCGGTGATCGACAGCGCCGTGATGCGCGTCCTGCGGGCCAAGTTCCAGCTCGGCCTGTTCGAGGAGCCGTATGCCCCCGCCGGCGGTCAGGCGGGTGCCGGCGACGACAGCGCTCGTCAGGCACTGGCCCGCGAGGCCGCCGGGGCATCGCTCGTGCTGCTGACGAATCGCGGCGGCG
>JABWBJ010000543.1 GCA_013360595.1 Gemmatimonadaceae bacterium
CTGGCTCGCGCGCGGCCGTCCGGGGGCCCGCGAGACCCTGCTCGCCCTCCGCCCCGCCGCCGGGATGGCCCTGGGCGACCTTCTCGACTCCGCCCTCGGCCCCGACACCCCCGCCTGAGCCCGGGCCGGATCCGGAAATTTCCGGAATTGCGCTGTAAACCCCGCCCCCGCCCGCGTCAACCGGGCAGAACAAGAGGCCACCCGTGATGACGGATGCGGAACTGATCGATCGGCACCTGTCGGGCGACCGCGCGGCGCTCGGCGAAATCCTCGACCGGTTCGAGGCGCCGCTCCTTCGTTTCGCGCGGGCGTTGACGGGAAGCGACGACCTGGCGCAGGACGCGGTGCAGGAGACGTTTCTGAAGCTGGTGCGTGAAGGCGGGAAGATGCGGGAGGTGCGGGCCCTGCTGCCGTGGCTGCTGCATGTCGGCCGGAACTGCTGTCTTGACCAGAGGCGAAGGGAGGTCCGGATGGAGCGGAAGCACGAGGAATCGGTCCGGGGCGCGGCGCTGGTGGCGTCGGCGCCCGCGGACGAGGCGGTCATCCACGCGGAGACGCGGGACCGCGTCCGGGAGGCGGTCGAGCGGCTGCCGGAGCCGCAGCGGGCGGTCGTGAAGCTGAAGATGTGGGAAGGGCTGACCTACCGGGAGATCGCCGACCGGCTCGGGATGACGCTCACGAACGTGAGCTATCACCTCGGGCGCGCGGTGGCGTCGCTGTCGGGGGTGCTGAAGGGTGTCGAGGCGGTTCACTGAGGATACGGCTGCCCTGGAGGGCGGCCCTGGGATGGAGGGTGTGACCATGACGCGGAACCAGATCGAAGAGAAGCTGCTCGACTACGTGATGAACGAGGTTTCCGACCTCGAGCGGGCGGCGATCGAGCAGGCGCTGGAGTCCGACGGCGGGCTGCGGAGCCGGCTGAGGCAGGTGCAGGCGTCCGTCGCGGCGATCGCGGACGCGAAGCCGGGGGGCGCGGCGGCGGACTGGAAGCCGGACAGGCGCGGGTTCGTCGGCAGCGCGTGCGTCGTCGTGCTAGGCATGGCGGACTTCCCAGTTGTAAGGAATGGATGGATGGAACGGACTGAGGCGCGTCGTCAGCGATGGGTCATGAACGTGTGTGCAGCAGTTCGCCAGCAGCGCCAGCCGGCTCATGCCCTTGAAGCCGTTCCACAGCCCGGGCGGAATCTGCACCAGGCTGTAGTTGTCCGGCCCCAGGAACACCTCCTGGATGATCCCGTGCGTCGGCGACTGCGGGCGGTCGTCGTAGATCACCAGCTTCAGGCGGCCCACCGGGACGGCGTAGTTGAGCGTCATCTCGCGGTGCTTGTGCCAGCCCTTGATGACGCCCGCGTAGATCGTCGAGAAGTAGACCTCGCCGAAGCCCAGGAAGTGACCATCGCTGCGGCGAAGCATGTGCAGGATCGTGCCCCGCTCATCGGGAATGCGCTTCAGCGGCACGACGCGCACGCCGTCGATCTCGCCGCGCGGGGCGCTGCTTCCGGCCTCGTGGCTGATGAAGCGCGAGGACGGGGCGCGATCCATCGCCGGTGCTCCGCTCTGGGTGATGGCCCGGGCGCTCATGCCGTGACCCCCGTCAGCGGCGTGACGCGCGTGACCGCTCCGGGCGCCACGACGCGCGCCGAATCGCATTGGAAACG
>JABWBJ010000544.1 GCA_013360595.1 Gemmatimonadaceae bacterium
GGTCCCGGGGACCCTGGTCATCGTCCATCCCGTGGGCGGGAAGGTGGGCCGCGTGGTCGAGCGCCGGCAGGGCGATCTGCTCGTCGCGTTAGGTGCGGTGAAGATGACCGTGCCGGCGTCCGCGGTCTCGGTGGCGCCGGTCCAGGCCGTCCCGACCGCCCCCGCCGTGCACGGCGACCTGCCGGATGAGGCGGTCGCCTCCGAGATCGATGTGCGCGGCGTCCGGGCGCTGGACGTGGATGACCTCGTGATGCAGGCGCTGGATGCCGCGATCCGGGCCGACCTGAGGTCGCTGCGCGTCATCCACGGTCGGGGAACGGGCGCCCTGCGCGAACGGGTGGCCGCGATGCTGCGCAAGGACACCCGCGTCCGCGCGTTCCATGCGGCGGCCTGGAACGAGGGCGGCGCGGGGGTCACGGTGGTGGAGCTATGATCCCCGACGAAGAAGTCGAGCGAGTGCGGGAGGCCGCGGACATCGTCGGCATCATCGGCGAGACCGTCACGCTCAAGCGGGCCGGCGCCGCCTTCCGCGGCCCCTGCCCGTTCCACCAGGGGAAGAACCCCAACTTCTCCGTCGATCCGCGGCGCCGCATCTACCACTGCTTCAAATGCGGCGAAAGCGGCGACGTCTTCACCTTCCTGCGAAAGCGATTCGGCATGGACTGGCCCACGGCCGTGCGCCACGTGGCCGAGCGGTCCGGCATCACGATCCGCGAGGTGTCGTCGCGCCGCGATGGGCCGGACCCGCGCGAACGGCTCTGGGAGGTGAACGCCGCCGCCGAGGCGTACTTCCGCCGGCTGCTGCAGGAGGACCCCGGGGGAAGCGCCGGGCGCGAGTATCTCGCCGCGCGCCAGGTCGGCCTCGACGTCGCCGAACGGTTCGGCCTGGGTTACGCGCAGCGGGACGGCCTCCGTGACCACCTGGCGACCCTTGGCTTCGACGACGAGCGGCAGCTCGAGGCGGGCCTGCTCGTCAGGCGCGAGGACGGCGCCATCCGGCCCCGGTTTCGCGGCCGGCTCATGTTCACCATCTACGACGTCGCCAGCCGCGTGGTCGGGTTCGGTGGCCGCGTGATCGGCGAGGGCGAACCGAAGTATCTCAACTCGCCCGAGACCATCGCGTTCGTCAAGGGACGGATGCTGTACGGGCTCAACTGGGCCCGCAACGCGATCCGGCGCGCCGATCGCGTCCTCCTGGTGGAGGGGTACTTCGATCTCGTCAGATTGGCGATGGCGGGGGTCGAGGAAGTCGTGGCCCCGCTCGGCACGGCCCTGACGCCAGACCAGGGTGCGCTCATTGCCCGGCACACGAAGCACGCGTTCCTCATCTACGACAGCGACAAGGCGGGGCTGAAGGCCACCTTCCGCGCCGCCGACGAGCTGCTGCGGCACGGCGTCGCCGTGCGCGTGGTCACCCTGCCGCCGGGGGAGGATCCTGACACGTTCGCGCGCAGCGCCGGGCGCGAGGGCGTCGAGCGACAGCTGGCCCAGGCCGTGGACGTCATCGAGCGGAAAGTCCAGCTCCTGGAACGCGGGGGCTGGTTCGCCGACCTTCACCGGCGGCGGCAGGCCGTGGACCACCTGCTGCCGACGATCCGCGCCACGGCCGACGCCGTCACACGGGACCTGTACCTGGCCCGCGTGGCCGAGGCGAC
>JABWBJ010000545.1 GCA_013360595.1 Gemmatimonadaceae bacterium
GGGCATCGAAGTGCCGGTCGAGGGCGCCGGCGGCAGGCGCCGCGTGACCATGGTCGGGGCAGAAGCTCGGCGAGTCGCTGCCAGGGTCGTTCCGGTGCTGACGCCGCAGGGCGGCACGCCGGACCAGGTCCGCGACGCCGTCGGCCGCATCGAGTCCGCCGGTGACGCCGAACGGTATCTGCGCTGGCTCGCCCGAAACCGCCGCACGCGACGCGACTACATGCGCCGGAAGGATATCGTCACCGGCCTTCGGGTCGCCCCGTCGCACGAGTACGACACCTTGGGAGTGCAGGGTCTGGAGGCCTGCCTCGCGGTCGAGATGGCGGTGAACGAAGAGAACGAGCGGATGGCGCTCGAGTCCGAGATCGCGATGCTCGAGGACGCCTGGCGCGAGGCGGAGGAGATCGCCGCCATTGCAGACGGACTGGCGCTCCCTGCGGAGGTCCAGGAGCGGCTGGCTACATTGAAGCGCTCGTCCCCGCCGTGACCCTCGCCGGATCGAGGAATGGGCACCGCATCCAGCCAACTCACGCGCGTCGCCCCCGACCGCTCATGTTGACGCCAATGTTGCGCCGCTTCGTCCTTCCGCTGCTCATCGCGGGCGTCGTCGCAAGGCCGGCCTTTGCTCAGGCCGCGCATCCGGTCATGGTTGTTACTGACAGCGGCACGCGCTCGCTTGACGCCGCCGACCTCGCCCGCCTGCCCCGGGACACCGCGCGCATGACCTTCCACGGGCAGCCACCGATGCTGTACGAAGGGCCGTCACTGAGTAGCGTCCTGCGGAGCGCCGGCGTGCGAACCGACTTGCTTCGGGGCCCGGACCTGTCGACCCGGATCGTCGTGGAAGCGAGCGATGGGTACCGGATCGTGCTCGCTCTCGCGGACCTCGATCCTGGCCTTGGATCGCGCCGGATGATCCTCGCTGACCGCGTGGATGGCCAACTGCTGTCTGCAGACGAAGGCCCGCGCCGCCTGATCATCGCCGGCGATGCGCGCCCATCCCGTTCAGCACGTCAGGTCGTCCCGATCAAGGTCCTTTCGGAACCCCGGTAGGACTGCTGTAGCGCTCCTGTTGACTTTCGACAGAAGGGGCCACACCATTGTGTCGAGTTCCGACATGAGCCTCCCAGCTTTCCAGCTTCCTGCATGTCCGACGTCCTTCGCGGCACGCTTGACCTGCTGATCCTCAAGACCCTCACGCTCGGCGACCAGCACGGGTGGGCGATCTCCCAGCGCATCCAGCAGGTCTCGAAGGGAGTCCTCGAGGTGAACCAGGGGTCCCTGTATCCGGCGCTCCAGCGCCTTGAGCAGCGCGGCTGGATCATTAGCGACTGGCGTACTTCCGAACTGAACCGCCGCGCCCGCTACTATCGCCTCACCGCGACAGGCCGCAAGGCGTTAGGCGCAGAGACGGCCAGCTGGCGGCAATATGTCGGGGCTGTGGACCTGATCCTGGAGACCTGACATGGACCGGCTGCGGGGCCTCTTCCGGCAGCTGCGCGCCATTGTCCGCGGCCGCGCGGCCGACGCCGAACTGGACGAGGAAATCGCGTCCCACCTGGACCTGGAGACCGCCCGCCTCATCAGCGGTGGCCTGGCGCCGGCCGAAGCCCGGCGGCGCGCGCTCGCGGCCTTCGGCGGGCGTGAT
>JABWBJ010000068.1 GCA_013360595.1 Gemmatimonadaceae bacterium
CGGCCGTCGCCGGCGCCGCCGCAAAGGCACCCGTCATCCCTCCGTCCCGAAGCGCGACAGCTTGCGGTGGAGCGTGGACGGGTCGATGCCTAACGACTCGGCGGCCCGCGTCTTGTTCCCGCCCTCGGCGTTCAGTACCCACAGGATGTAGGCCCGCTCCACCGCGTCCAGCGTCGGGTTCGGCGCGGAGCGCTCGTCCAGCAGCCGCGACGGCACCGGCGACGTCACCCGCTCGGGAAGCGCGCCGGCGTCGATCTTCACGCCCGGCGTGAGGATCCAGGCCCGCTCCAGCGCGTTCTCCAGCTCCCGCACGTTCCCGGGCCAGGCGTACGCCCGCACGGCCTCCATGGCCGCATCGGTCAGCGTCTTCTCCGGCCCGCCGCGCGTAGCCGCCAGCCGCTGCAGGAAGGTCTCCACCAGCAGGGGAACGTCATCCGGGCGTTCGCGCAGCGGCGGCAGGTGCAGGGCGATCACGTTCAGCCGGTAGTAGAGGTCCTGCCGGAACGTCGAACGACGCATCGCATCCTCGAGGTCGCGGTTCGTCGCCGCGATGAGCCGCGTGTCGATCGGGAGCGGCTCGGTGGCGCCGACCGGGATCACCTCGCGGTGCTGCAGGACCCGGAGCAGCTTGACCTGCGTCGCCGGCGTCGTCTCCCCGATCTCGTCAAGGAAGAACGTCCCGCCGGCGGCCGCGGTGAACAGGCCCTGCTTGTCCCTCACCGCGCCGGTAAACGACCCCTTCACATGGCCGAACAGCTCGCTCTCCAGCAGGCTCTCGGGCAACGCGCCGCAGTTGATCGACTGGAACGGCCCTTCGGCGCGCCCGGACAGCTGGTGGATGTAGCGCGCGATGACCTCCTTGCCGGTTCCGGACTCGCCCTGGATGAGCACGGTGGATTCGGTCGGCGCGACTGTTTCCGCCAGGCGGAGGACTTCCAGCCAGGAGCGGCTCTTGCCGACCGGCCGGGCGGTGGACGTCGTGTCGCGGCGGCGGATCTCCTGCTTGAGCGACTGGTTCTCGACGCGCAGGCGACGGTGCTCGGCCGCGCGGCGCAGGATGGCCACCAGGTCGTCGTTCCGGAACGGCTTCTGGATGTAGTAGAACGCCCCCTCGTTCACCGCCTGCACCGCCGACTGGAGCGTCGCCTGGGCGGTCATGAGAATCACCGGCGTCGCCGGATCGGCCGCGCGCACCGCGGACAGGATCTCGATCCCGTCCACGTTCGGCATGCGCACGTCGGTCAGCACGATGTCCGGGGCGAGCGAGCGGATCTGCTCCAGCCCCTGGCGCCCGCCGTGCGCCACGTGCGGCGTGAACCCCTCGTTCCGCAACAGGATCCTGAGCGATTCCAGGATGCTGGTCTCGTCGTCGATGACGAGGACGTTCGCCCCCGTCGCCACTCGTTCGCTCACGGGCCCTCCACGGGTTGGTCATGTTCCCGGGGCAGCAGGACCGTCACGCGCGTGCCGCTCCCGACATCGCTGTCCACGAACACCGCACCGGCGTGCGACTCCACCGCGCGATGCACCACGGCCAGGCCGAGCCCGCTGCCCCCCGGGCGCGTGGTGAAGAAGGGATCGAACATCCGGTCGCGAACCTCGGACGGAATGCCGGGGCCCCGGTCCGCAATGCGGATCGCCACGCCGCCGCCCGGCAGCCGGACCCCCGGGGGGGACTCGTCGCTCCGCACCGGCGCGACCTCCACCGTCACTTCGCCCGCGGGCGGCGAGTGCTGCACGGCGTTCAGAACGAGATTGAAGATCGCCCGGTGGAGAACGTCCTCGTCGCCGGCGATGCGGCCGGCCGCGGCGTCATGCCCGGAAACCCGCACCTGCACGCCATCGGCGCGCGACGGATGCGCCGCTGCGAGCATCGCCGCCCCATGCACCAGGCGTCCGATCTCCACCTGCTCCACGCGGGACACGCGTACCCGGGCGAAGTCGAGAAAGTCCGACAGCAACCGCGACAGCCGGTCCGATTCGCGAACGATGAGCCCGGCGAGGACGCGCTCGTCGGGCGTGGCGCGGACGGACTGTCCGAGCTGCTCCACCGCGCTCCGGATCGAGGCGAGCGGGTTCTTGATCTCGTGCGCCAGCGAGGCGCTGAGCTCGGTAACCGCCTCGAGGCGCTGCGTGCGCCGCCGGAGCGCATCGAGCCGCTTCTGATCGGTGATGTCCTGGAAGATGGCCGTGGCCGTGCGGCCTCCTCCCCCGGCGCCGTTGCCGCCGTCCTCACCGCTCTCGGTCACCGTGGTGTTGAGGCCGATCGGAAAGGCGCGCGTCGCGGCCAGGACCCGCCCCTCGGCGCGGATCGTCCGGATCCCGGCCGTGGCGGCCTGCTCCAGCGCGGTCACCAGTTCCGGCGAGACCGCCCCGAACAGGTCACGGACGGGCCGGCCGGAGGCGCCGTCCAGATCGAGGCCCAGCAAGGCCGCGGCGGACGGGTTCGCATACACCAGCCGGCCGGCCTCGTCAACGGTTATGATCCCGCTCCGGATGTTGCGCAGGATGTCTTCCGCCTGCAGTCTCACCTTGACCAGCTCGGCGGCCAACTCCTCGCGCCCGGTGCGCGCTTCCCGCAGGCGGGAGGCGATGTACCCCGAGCTCAGGGCCACGCCGGCAAAGACCCCGAGCTGCAACCAGTTCCCGAGATCCAGCGACGAGCGATGTCCGAGGATGACGTCGGCAAAGTAGAGGACGCACCCCAGGGCGGCGACAAGCAGTCCGGCCGACACCGTGAGCACCAGGGCCGCGACCGCAATGACGAGGATGTAGAGCGCGGCGAACTGCGACGTCGCGCCACCCGTCACGTGCACGAGGCCCGTGACCAGCACGAGATCGAAGAGGATCTGCGCCCCGACGAAGGTGTCGGTCGGCGTCCGCGGGCTGAACTCACTCCACGCGGCCGACACGGCGGTAAACACCGTCGCGCCCACCAGCAGCATCGTCGCCACGACGCGGTCATCCGCGGTCGACTCCTCGAACACGAAGCCGACCGCGACCCAGATCGCGAGCGTGATGAGCAGCCGGCCCGCGTACTCCCAGCGCAGCAGGAGTTTCGGGTCGAGAACGGTGACCGGCCGTGCGGCCGGGTGCCTTCCGGAAGGGAGCGCGTTCACGGGAGTGGGGGGTCGTCCCCTTGCAAGGTGCAAGAAACCGGCGGGGACGGGAACCGACGCATTCTGCTACGATCTGGACGATTCGCGACACCGGGGGTTTCGGCATGACCGAGGCCGATCACCTGACGTGGCAAGGAGTTCTGCTCCGGATCACCGCGGTCCTGGCGCTGGTCACGATGAACGGCTTCTTCGTGGCCGCCGAGTTCGCGGCCGTCGGGGCCCGGCGCTCCAAGCTGCAGGAGATGGTCGACGGCGGGGACCGGTTCGCCCGGCTGGGGCTCAAGCTGCTGGACAATCTGGATCGCTACATCTCGGCCACGCAGCTCGGCATCACGATCGCGTCGCTGGCGCTGGGCTGGGTGGGCGAGCCGGTGGTGGCCGCGCTGATCGATGTCCTGCTCGGGATGTTCGGCATCCGCCCGTCGCCGGGAGCGACGCACACGGCCGCGGGCATCGCGGTCGGGTTTGCGGTCATCACCTTCCTGCACGTCGTGTACGGCGAACTGGCGCCCAAAACCGTGGCGCTGGTCATGCCGGAACGCCTGAGCGGACTGGTGGCGCTGCCGCTCATCTTCTTCGCGAAACTGATGACGCCGTTCATCGCCCTGCTGAACGGCACCGCCAACGCGTCGCTGCGGCTCTTCGGGATCAAGCCGATCTCGGAGAGCCGGCACGTGCACTCGCCCGAGGAATTGCGCATGCTCGTCATGCAGGCGCGGGCGCACGGCACGCTCGACGAGAGCGACTCGGCGATGCTGGCGGGCGTGTTCGACTTCCACGAGAAGAAGGTCCAGGACGTGATGCGGCCGCGGACCGAGATGGCGGCCCTGCCGATCGACGCCACCGAAGACCAGGTGCGGGCCACGCTCGAGCGCGAGCGCTACTCTCGCTACCCGGTGTACCAGGAGTCGCTCGACGACGTGGTCGGCGTCTTTCTGGCCAAGGACCTCTGGCTCCATGACCGGAACGAGCCGTTCAGCCTGAAGGCGGTCATGCGCGATCCGCTATACGTGCCGGCCACGCGGCCGGCGGTCCGCGTGCTGGACGACCTGCGGAAGACCCGGGCGCACATGGCGGTGGTGCTCGACGAGTACGGCGGCACGGCGGGCATCGTCACCATGGAGGATCTGATCGAGGAGGTGATCGGCGACATCGCCGACGAGTACGACATGGTCGCGCGGGAGTCGGTCGAGGTGAACGGCGTCCTCGAGCTGGCCGGGAATCTGTCGTTGATCGACGTGCGGTCGGACCATCGGGTGGCCATCCCGGAGGGCGACTGGGCGACGTTAGGCGGGTATGTCTTCGCGCGGCTGGGGCGGATCCCGCGGGTCGGAGACCGGGTGGCGTACCCGGGGGGCGACCTCGAGGTCATCGCCATGGATGGGAGAAGGGTGGCGGGTGTGCGAGTGAATCGGAGATCCCCGGGCTAGGTGCTGGTGGCTTCCTGCTGGGGCTGCCACTGGGTGCTGGGGCTGGGGCTGGGTGATCCGTGCTGCGTGCGGCTGCTGGCAGCCGGGGCTGGGGTTTGAGTAGCAGCCGCACCAGCCCGAAACGGGCGCAGGGCTGGGGCTGGGTGATCGGTGCTGCGTGCCGGCTGCTGGCAGCTGGGGCTGGGGTTTGAGTAGCAGCCGCACCAGCCCGAAACGGGGCCAGGGCTGGGGCTGGGTGATCCGTGCTGCGTGCGGCGGCTGGCAGCTGGGGCTGGCCTCCCGGCATCATCGTCACCTTGGAACCTTCCCGAACCCTCCACACCTCGCTGATTGCGCGACGAAATCCGTATTGACGCGGCTCACGCCATTCCCCGGCACGAGCTTTTCATCCGATCCACGCGGTCTGGAGGACCGGGCGGACAGCATGTGAATACGTCCGCTACGCGCGTCGAGGTCCGGTGGCACCTCGAGACTTCCACGGCCTTCGACCCCGACGAGAAGGCGCGGCTCGCCTCGCGTCTCGGGACGCGGCTGTCCGGTGACGGATGGATCCGGGTCGCCGCCAGTGACACCCGCAGCCAGCGCCAGAACCGGATCCTCGCCGAACAGCGCCTCATCGACCTCCTGGCGAGAGCGCTCGTCGTCCGCCGGAAGCGCGTGAAGACCGCACCGACGGCCGGCGCGCGCGAGGCGCGACTCCGGATCAAGAAGATTCGAAGCCGCCGCAAGCGCGACCGCGACCGGCCCCACGAGGAGTGAACGCCCGCCGCCACAGCACGGTCAGTCCGCGATCCCACCCTTCGCCCGCCTCCATCGTGTCGTACTGTTCCGCGGCCAGCCTGCCCTTTCACGGCCCGTATCACGACCGCGAATACGGGTTCCCCGTCCGCGACGACAACGTCCTGTTCGAGCGGCTCGTCCTCGAGATCAACCAGGCCGGCCTGTCGTGGCTCACCATCCTCAAGAAGCGCGAGGGATTCCGGAACGCGTATCACGGTTTCGAGATCGAACGAGTCGCCCGATACACCGGCCGCGACCGCGCGCGGCTCCTTGCCGACGCCGGGATCATCCGCAACCGGATGAAGGTGGACGCCGCCATCGAGAATGCGCGGCGGATTCGCCACCTGCAGGCCGAACACGGGTCATTCCTGGCCTGGCTCGACGCGCATCATCCGCTCCCGCTCGATGACTGGCGGCGCGTCTTCCGAACCACCTTCGTGTTCACCGGGGGCGAAATCGTCAGGGAGTTCCTGGTAAGCACCGGATACCTGCCCGGCGCGCACGACACGGACTGCCCCGTGTACCCCCGCGTCCTGGCGAGGCGCCCGCCCTGGGCCCGCACGCCGTCCGGTCGGACCTGAGCGCCTGACGAAGAACCGCGAATCACGACTGCTTGAGTCGCTTCAGGAACTCCTTCGCGGATTCGGCCTCACGCGTACCCGGGAACCGGTCCACCAGCCGCCGCAGCTCCACCCGCGCGCGGTCCGGCTGGTTGAGCGGCCCGAGATAGAGGTCGATCAGCCGCTGAGTGGTGTACAGCTCCCAGGCACGGTCACCGGCGGCGAGGCGTCGCGCCTCCACGAACAGCGGAACCGCCGCCTCAGGGGTCGGGCCGCGGAACTGAAGCTCGGCCGCCTGGATCCTTGGCTCCGTATCGTCGGGATGCAGCGCCATGGCCGCGGCGTACGCCTCGGCCGCTCCCTTGTGGTCGCCGCGGACCGCCAGCGCCTGCTCCCGCGAATAGGTCCTGGCGTACGGCGTCGTGTGTCCGGTTGGCCAGACCATCCGGAGCAGCGCGTTGGCGACGCCCGCGCCGACGCCAGCCGTGAAGCGCCGGATGAACCAGCCCATTGCGACCGCGGCCAGGATCGTGAACGCGATCAGGAGGAACCCGCGCGCGCCCAGGAGATAGCCGAGCGGCAGTCCGAACAGCACGCCGAGCGCCGCGCCGTAGATGATCCCGGCCAGGCGATACGGGAGGTCGCGATCGAGGTCGTCGGATGGGATGGGACGGGAGCGGTGAGAGATGGGGGGGACGCCCTCTCATCCCTCACCTGCCCCGCGTATTTGTCAACTCGCGCCTATCGCAGGCTGACCGAGAACCCCAGGCGATAGGTCAGCAGGTTGGCATCGCTCTGGATCGGGTGCAGCACGATCGAGCCATCCGGCCTGTCCTCGATGCCGCCCTCGCGCAGGTACCGCACCTGGCCGTTTCCGTGATACGCAGCGCCGAGGTCGATGGCCCACTCCGTCGTGCGCGTCTGGAACGGAATGAGGAGGCCCCAGCCGAAGCCGTACCGGAAAGTGGCATCCGAGTAATTGGTCGTACTGGCGAACGGCTCATTGTCGCTGTTCGACCCCTCGACCGATGACTCGGTGAAGAAGTACGAGAACCCGATGGCCGCGTTGGCGTAGGGCCGGAAATACCGGCCAGGCAGCGTGAGCTGCGGGCCAAAGCCCATCCAGACGATGTTGTTGTTCGTGGTGAGGTCGACGAGGATGCGGCCGCCGATCGTGCCTGAGAGCGGGACCCGGAAGGTCTCCCGGCCATAGATGAGGTAGCCGCCGTCCAGGCGGAAGCTCAGCACCCCCTGGGGATCCACATTGCCCCGGACGAACGCATCGAAGCCGAAGCCCTGCTCGACGTAATGGAGGAAGTCGCCGACCGGCCGTCCATACGAGAAGCTCGCGCCGGCGGAGGCTCGGGGAGCGCGATCGAAGCCGTCATCGCCGCGTCCGAATCGCTGAGCGGAAGCGGCGGCGGGAATCACCAGGATCAGGGCCGCGAATGAAAGGAGCCGTTTCATGGGTTATTGTCCGTGCATGGCCCGAGCGGACTCGAGCGTGTGCTGCATGATACGCTTGCCGGGCGGCGGTGTTTCACCGGTCATTCCTGGACGTTCGACGGCCGGAACCCCTACGCGGAGAGCGCATCCCCGCCCCGGGGCGACCCGGTCCCCCATCGCAGCGGCTCTGTCGCTCCTTCCGGAGCCCCTCCCTGCTACTCTGCTTCTCCGGCTCTCTGCTTCGCCATGACCCTCGACTCGATTCGCGCTGCCCGGACCCGCCTCGCCCCGCTCCTGTCGCCGACCCCGCTGCGATCGTACCGGGAGCTGGATGATGTGGTGGGTCATGCGATCCGGGTGCACGTGAAGCACGAGAACTTCCAGCCGACGGGATCGTTCAAGGTGCGGAACGGCCTCTCGTTCATGACCGCCCTGCCTGACGAGGCACGAGCGCGCGGCGTCGTGGCGGCGACGCGCGGCAACCACGGACTCGGGATCGCCTACGCCGGCCTCGCCTTCGGCGTCCGGGTCAGCATCTGCGTACCCCTGGGGAACAACCCGGACAAGAACGCCGGGATGCGGGCCCTGGGCGCCCGGCTCATCGAGGAAGGGCGCGATTACGACGAATCGGTGACGGTCGCCGAGCGCCTCGTGCGGGACGAGGGGGCGACGATGGCGCATTCGACGAACAACGCCGAGGTGCTGGCCGGGGCCGGCACCCTGTCACTGGAGATGTACGAGCAGGAGCCCGCGCTGGACGCGCTGGTCATCGCCGTCGGTGGCGGCTCGCAGGCGGTGGGCGCCCTGACGGTCTTCGGCGCGCTGCGCCCGGAGACGAAGGTGTACGGCGTCCAGGCGGCGGGGGCATCGGCGGCGCATGACGCGTGGCACGCGCGGCGGCCGGTGCAGATCGAGCGCGCGGCGACATTCGCCGACGGCCTGGCGACGCGGTCGACGTACGAGATGACATTCCCTTCACTGCTGCAGGGACTGGCCGGCTTCATCACGGTCACGGACGCCGAAATCGCCGAGGCGATGCGCGTCCTGGTGCGGACGACGCACTCCATGGTCGAGCCGGCGGGAGCGGCGGGGTTGGCCGGATTGCTGCGGCTGGCGCCGAGCCTCACGGGGCAGCGCGTGGGCATCGTGCTGAGTGGCGCCAACGTGGATTCCGTGACTCTGCAGCGTGTGCTGACGGGCGAGTTGTAAGCGGCGGCGCCGCCCTCTGCTGTCTGCCATCTGCTGTCTGCCATCTGCTATCTGCCATCTGTCATCCGATGCCCACCCGCCTCGACATCTGGCTCTGGGCCGCGCGCTTCTACAGGACGCGGTCGCTGGCGGCGGACTCGATCGATGCCGGCCGGGTGGAGGTGAACGGCCAGCGGGCGAAGCGTTCGCGCCCGGTGGGCATCGGCGACACGATCCGGGTCCGGAAGCCGCCGTTTGAACAGGTCGTCGAAGTGCTCGGCGAATCGGAGCAGCGGGGGCCGGCGAGCCTGGCCTCCACGCTCTACCGCGAGACCGCGGAGAGCCTGAAGGCGCGCGAGGCGCTGTCGGCGCAGCTCAGGGCCATGGGGCCGCCGGTCTTCCGGGAAGGCGGCAAGCCGGGGAAGAAGGAGCGGCGGGCGATCGACCGCTGGCGCAGGAGAAGCTGAACGTCCTCTCGAACCTGCTCGACCAGCTCGGGATCGCCCTCGCGCTCTCAGGCCCCTGCCGGCACTCCGGCGATCCGTCGAAGGGTGACCCGGTCCATCCGGTGACCGCCCTCGAACGTCTCCACGCGCGCGGCGATTCCGGCGGCGGCCAGCCGGTCCGCCGCGTTCCCCTCGGCGATCCATGCGGAGTACTCATCGCGTGTGCCCGCCACGATCGTGACGCCGTGCCGGAGTGTCCGGTATGCCGCGGGGTCGACGTCCGGCGGGAGCTGGCCGGCCCACGCGATCAGCCGGTCGATCCGCGAGGTGCCTGACGCGACCCAGCGAGCGGCGGTCGCAACGCCCTGCGAGAAGCCGAGGACCGTGACCTGGTCCGCGCGCGCGGCCGCATCGCGCCAGACGGCGTCGAGCCACTCCACGTAGTCCGCGATCTCGTGCTCCCGGTCCTCGCGCGTCATCCAGGTCGCTCCCACCTGCGCGTCGCGGGTGCTGCCTGACGAGCCCGGGGCCACGTAATACCGGTTCAGCGCCTCGGGGGCCACGACCAGCCGCTCCGGCGTGGCGATCTCCTCGAAGTACCCGAGGAAGGTGGCGGCGAGCTGGCCAAGGCCGTGGAGGACGACCCACGCCTCCGCCGGCGCCCCGTCAGGCGGCCCTCCGATCGTGTAGTACCGGGCGCGCCGCGCGGTAACGAGCCGGTGCTCGCGCACTCAGTCGTAAGGCGGCGGCGCGCCCC
>JABWBJ010000546.1 GCA_013360595.1 Gemmatimonadaceae bacterium
GGCCGCCAACGGGCAGGCCTTCTGCTGGGGGCGCAGCAACGCCGGCCAGCTCGGTTCCGGGACGTTCTCCGACGCCACGACGCCGCGTCCGGTGAGCGCGCAGGTTCCGTTCGCGGCAGTGACGGCCGGGAGCGTGCACTCCTGCGCCGTGGGGCGCGACGGGTCCTCGTGGTGCTGGGGCCGGAATACGTACGGACAGCTGGGCGACGGGACGACCACGGACCGGTCCGTGCCGGTTCAGGTTCGCGTCATCTCGCGGGTGACGTCGCTCGACGCCGGCGCGGCGCACACCTGCGCCAGCACGGGCGCCCGCGACTCGTACTGCTGGGGGTACAACGTCAGCGGACAGGTCGGCCGCGGCGACCGGGACAACTCGCCGAGCCCGTTCAAGGTCGTCCTCCCGCCCCGATAGCCAGCCGGATGTTCCGCCGCATGACCGGCCGATCGAGCGATCGGCGAACCCGCTGGCCCCTCGTGGTCGCCTATGCCGCGCTGCTCGTCTCGTGCGAGAGCCCGTTTGCTCCCGACGTGGTCCGGCCGGCGCGCGTGGAGATCACGCCTAACGTGCTCAAGCTCGTGACGGGCGGGACCGCCACCCTGGCGGCGCGCGTCTACGACGACTCGGACGTCCTCCTGCCGGCGGCCAGCGTGTTCTGGTCCAGCCAGGACCCGTCGGTCGTCACCGTCGACCAGGCGGGATTCGCCAGCGCGGTGGCCGCGGGCACGGCGCAGATCGCCGCGTCGAGCGGCGGCGTCTCGCACACGATCGCCGTCACGGTCGAAGAACGTCCCATCGCGCTGATCCGGGTGACGCCGTCGGCGGGGAGCGTGATCGCCGGCCAGACCCTGCCACTGCTCGGCGAGGCGCTGGACGCCATGGGGAACGTGCTCCCGAACCGGCCGCTCCTCTGGGAGTCGAGCCATCCAGCGCTCGCCACCGTGAGCACGGCCGGCGTCGTGACCGGGCTGGCGGTCGGCGTCGTGACGATCACGGCCACGGGCGAAGGGAAGACCGGCACGTCGGTCATCTCGGTGCTCCCGGCCCCGGTGGCGTCCATCACGGTGACGCCGGACGGCGGCTCGCTCACGGTCGGGACCACGCTCACGTTGACCGCGACGCCGCGCGATGCGCTCGGCCAACCGCTGGCCGACCGGACCCTGTCCTGGCAGTCGGACAACCCGGCGGTGGCCTCGGTGTCGTCGGACGGACTGGTGACGGCCGTCTCGCCAGGCACGGCATCGATCACCGTGTCGGCGCCGGGCGGCGGCCCGAACGGCACGACGCCGACCCGCACGGTCCTGGTGACGGTCTTGCTCGCTCCGGTCGGGTCGGCCGTGATCGTGCCGTCGCCGGCCACGGTCCAGGTGGGCCAGGTGGTGAACTTCACGGTGAACCTGTTCAGCGCCGCCGGAGCGCCGCTCTCGCCGGCCGGCCGCACGATCTCCTGGACGACCAGCCATCCCTCGATCGCCACGGTCAGCAATGCCGGCGTGGCGACCGGCCTCGCGATCGGCGTGGCCACGCTCACGATGGCGGTCACGACACCGGGCCAGGCGGCGCCGGTGCAGGTCTCGGTGCAGCTGACGGTGGTGAACCAGCCGGTGGTCTCGGTGCAGGTCGCGCCGA
>JABWBJ010000069.1 GCA_013360595.1 Gemmatimonadaceae bacterium
CTCGGCGGCCGCCTCGGGCGGAGGGAGGTCGGCGTCGCCCGCGCCCAGGTCGATCACGTCGACCCCGTCGGCCAGGAGCTGACGCTTGCGGGCAGGAATGTGCGCCAGCGGGTACGGAGGGAGGCGGTCGAGACGGGCGGCAGTCGGGAGCATGGGCGAGGCGGCGAAGCCGGGAAGCAGCGAAGGCGTGAAGCCGAGGAGCGGCGAGGCCGGGAAGCGAAGCCGGGAAACCGGGACCGCTCAGGTCCAGCGGCGCACGACCCGCGCCGTGATGATGTAATCCAGCCGGGGGAAGTTTCGTCGCAGGTACGCATTCCCCTGCCGGCTCAGCGAGTCCTGCGACGGTCCCGGGAACGTCTGCCCGCCGCGGGTGCCGCTGTACTCCCAGTTGAGCGAGTCCAGCACCGGGAGCCCCTGGATCACCTGACCGACGGGTGGAAAGCCGATGGTGTTCAGCGTGTCCAGCCGGGGCGTGTTGTCCACGGTGTTGAAGAACAGCTGGACCGAGCGGGTATTCGGTCCGCCGCGGGCGAACGACAGCGTGCCCTTCTGGTTCACCACCTTGACCGGGTCATCGAGGATCGACTTCCCGCGCCAGGCGCGCGACACCGCCGTGTCCCCGTGGATCCCGAACTGAGCGACGAAGCCCCTGATCGTCCGATGAAAGGCCACCGAGTCGAAGTAGTGGTTCCGCACGAGGGCGTAGAACCGGTCCGCGCCGATCGGCGCCCAGTGACGGCGCACGCGGACCAGCATCTCGCCCTTCGTCGTGACCATGCGGACGTCGAACGAATCCGGAGCGATGGTCACGAACCTCGCATCCGACGGGTCGGTCAGCGGCGCAGGACGATAGGCCGGGGCGCACGCGAGGACCGCGGCCGCCGCGGGAAGCGCCAGGCGGGAGAGCCTGAGGAGCTGGGAGACCGGCGACTCGCGCATCAGGGGCCGGCGAGCCGCCTGACGAGCGTCAGGATCGTGTACGTCGCCACGAGCTCGCCGTCCTGATTCGTCACCCCGACGTCCCAGGCCACCACCCCCTGGGGGATGCCATCGGGTGGCGTCTCCTTCGTGGTCTTCGACTTGCACGTGAGGCGCGCCTGGATCGTGTCGCCGGCGTGCACCGGCCTGGTGAAGCGCAGGTTCTCGAGCCCGTAGTTGGCCAGGACCGGGCCCGGCGCCGGGTCCACGAAGAGCCCCGCCGCGGCGCTGAGCACGAAGTACCCGTGCGCCACGCGCCGGCCGAAGATCGACTCGCGCGCGGCCATCTCGTCCGTGTGGGCGTAGAAGTGGTCGCCGCTGATGGCCGCGAAGTTCACGATGTCCGCTTCGGTCACGGTCCGGCGATGCGTCACCAGCGTCTCGCCGACGCGCAGTTCCTCGAAGTGCTTCCTGAACGGATGCACGCGGTCGGTCAGTTGCGCGGCTCCGGGGATCCATTCACTCGTGATGGCAGCCACCGTCGACGGCGAGCCCTGCACCGCCGTGCGCTGCATGTAGTGCAGCACGCCGCGGATGCCTCCCATCTCCTCGCCGCCGCCGGCGCGCCCCGGTCCCCCGTGCACCAGGTGCGGGAGGGGCGATCCGTGCCCGGTCGACTCCTTCGCCCCGGCGCGATTCATCACGTACAGACGACCGTGGTACGGCGCGACGCCCAGCACCACATCCCGAGCCACCCGGTCGTCATTGGTGAAGACGGACCCACACAGGCTCCCGCGGCCGCGGCGGGCGAGATCGATGGCGTCCGCCACCGTCGCATACGGCATCACGGTGTTCACCGGCCCGAACGCCTCGATGTCGTGCGGCTCGGAACGCTCCTGCGGCCGGTGGCAGGCCAGCAGCGTGATCGGGAAGAACGCGCCCTGCCCCGGTGCCACGCCCACCGGCTCGATGCCGTTCCCCCCGAATACCAGTTCGGCGCCCCCGCGAAGCGCGTCGAGCGAGGTGCGGACCTCGCGCACCTGTGGTGAGCCAGCCAACGGCCCCATCCGGACGCCTTCGAGGGCGGGATCGCCAACTTTCACGCCGGCCAGACGGCCCCGCAGCGCCTCGATGACGGCATCCATCATCGCGTCAGGCACGATCGTGCGCCGGATCGCGGTGCACTTCTGCCCCGCCTTGGAGGTCATCTCGCGCACGACCTCCTTCACGAACAGGTCGAACTCCTCCGTCCCCGGCGACGCGTCCGGCCCGAGGATCGCGCAATTCAGCGAATCGGCCTCGAGATTGAAGCGCACCGCGTTGGCGATGACGGCGGGATGCGCCTTCAGCGCCCGCCCCGTGGTTGCCGACCCGGTGAAGGCCACGCTGTCCTGCTCCGTCAGGTGGTCGAGCAGGTCGCCGGCGCTCCCGCAGATGAGCTGGATCGCTCCCTCGGGGAAGATCCCCGAGTCGATCATGGCGCGGAACACCCGCTCGGTGAGGAAGGACGTCAGCGTCGCCGGCTTCACGATGGCCGGCACGCCGGCCAGAAGCGCGGGCGCCAGCTTCTCCATCATGCCCCACACCGGGAAGTTGAAGGCGTTGATGAAGACGGCAGCCCCCTCGAGCGGCACGCAGATGTGGCGGCCAATGAAGGTCCCGCCCTTCGAGATCGGTTCGGCCGGTCCGTCGATGTAGAACGTTTCGTCGGGAAACTCCCGCCGCCCCTTGCTCGCGTAGACGAAGAAGGTCCCGATGCCGCCGTCGATGTCGATCCACGAATCGGCCCGCGTGGCACCGGTGGCTGCCGAAAGCGCGTAGAAGTCCTCCTTGCGCTCGGTGAGGTGCAACGCCATGGCCTTGAGCAGGCGAGCGCGCTGGTGGAAGGTCAGCCGGCGCAGGGCGGGGCCGCCGACGCGCCGCGCGTGATCCAGCATCGCCCTGAAGTCCACGCCGTCGGAGCCGGCGTGCGCCACGAGGTCGCCCGTGACCGCGTGCAGGAGGGGCGTCCCCTCCCCTGCTCCCTCCACCCATCGGCCAGCCACATAGTTCCCGAGTTTCATGCCCGGAAGTTCGCCGCCCCACGGCCGCTTTGCCAATGGACCGCACCGGCCGGGTGCTTCCCCGTGCCCGGGCCCGGCCGCAGATTCGCCGTGCGGCCCGCGGCCGTCGACTACAAACGGAGGCGTCATGCGCGCACGAGCAGTGGCATTGGGAGCGGCCCTGGGTTGGCTGGCCGCATCGGCCTGCGGCGGGAGAGACGCGGAGGAAACAGGGAGCACCGCGGCCGACTCCATGGCGGCGGCCGCGCAGGCGATCGGCAGCATCGCCTCGATGGAACCGCTGGCGCTGGCCGAGTCCGACGTGGAGCACTTCGTGGCCGCGCTGGAGGAACTGCATCACGCGGGTCTCGAGCGTGAGTCACGCCTGGGGACCGCGCCGTCCGAGGCGAACCAGATGTTCGAGGGCCTGAGCGCCAGCGCCGAAGCCATGGGGATCCTTCGGAAGCATGGGTTCGACCTTTCGCGGTTCCAGCACGTCGGATACACGGTGGCGCTGGCCCTTGCGGCGGACGATGCGGCCTCCAGCGCGCCGCAGGTCGACGAAGCCATCGCCCAGGTCGAGAAGATGAAGGGACAGATTCCGAAGGAGCCGTACGACGCCATGCTGGCGGCCGCGAAGGGGGCCAGCGGCATCGTGCAGGACCTCAGGGCGCAGCCGCAGGGAAACGTCGACCTGGTTCGCCGCTTCCGTGAGCGCCTCGAGAAGATCGGGAAGTGACAGCCGGCGCGGACTGGAAGGCGAGCGGATCGGTGACCGACCGCCACCGGTCTGGCAGCGAGTTCCGGCGTGCGCGCGTATCGTTTCCATGAGTCAGCCTGACAGGAGAACCTGACGTGGCCCGGATCCATTTCAGCACGCGAGTATTGGCGGCGAGCCTCGCCCTCGTCCCGGCGTTCGCCGGCGCTCAGGACGGAAGCACGGTCGAGTCCCGGAACGGGCTCGTCGTCTCGGTGTCCGCGCCCGCGTCCGACATCGGCGCCGCGATCCTGGCCAAAGGCGGGAATGCCGTGGACGCGGCGGTGGCCACCGCGTTCGCACTCGCGGTCACGCACCCGAGCGCGGGCAACATCGGGGGCGGCGGGTTCATGGTCATCCGGCTCCCGGACGGGACCGCCACGACCATCGACTACCGGGAGCGCGCGCCGGGCAAGGCGACCGAGACGATGTACCTCGGCGCCGACGGGCGGATCAACCGCTCGCTCACGGCGGCGGGCTGGCTCGCGCCCGGTGTGCCCGGGACCGTCCGCGGCCTCGAGATGGCGCACCGGAAGTTCGGGAAGCTCCCGTGGGCCGACGTCGTGAGGCCGGCGGCGGACCTCGCCACCAACGGCTGGCCGCTGTCACCGGCGCTGGCGCGTTCGCTGAATGGCCAGATCCGGGGGAAGTTCAGCCGCTTCCCCTCGTCGGTGGCCGCCTACGGCAAGCCGGGCGGCGGCGAGTGGGCCGAGGGGGACCGGATCCGGTTGACGGACCTGGGCCGGGTGCTGGCCGACATCGCGACGAAGGGTCCCGATGTCTTCTACACCGGATGGATCGCCGACTCCATCGATTCGCAGATGCGCGCGAGCGGCGGGATCATCACCCGGGCCGACCTCCGCGAGTACCGGGCCGTCGAACGGGCCCCGGTGAAGGGGACGTTCCTCGGGTACGAGATCATCTCGATGGCGCCGCCGTCGTCAGGCGGAGTGGTCATGATCCAGACGCTCAATCTGATGGAGCGACTGGGGATCGCGAACGTGGTGCCCGGATCGGTCGAGTACTACCACCGGCGCATCGAGGCCGCGCGCCGCGCCTATCTGGACCGGGCACGCTACCTGGGCGACCCGGACTTCGTTGCGGTGCCGGTCGCGAAGCTCATCTCGGGCGCGTATGCGGATTCACTGGCGAAGACGATCAGCCTTTCGCGGGCGGCCAGTTCGGTCGAACTGGGCGCCGACATCGTGACCGTGGCCCCGGAATCCGAGGAAACGACGCACTTCTCGGTCGTGGACCGGGACGGGATGGCGGTCTCCAACACGTACACGCTCGAGGCGGGGTACGGTTCAGGCGTCGTGGTGGCGGGCACAGGCATGCTGCTCAACAACGAGATGGGTGACTTCAACAAGAAGCCCGGGGAGACGAATACCTCCGGTGACATCGGCACGCCCGCGAACCTGATCGCGCCCGGCAAGCGGATGCTGAGCTCCATGTCGCCCGCGATCGTGACGCGGAACGGGCAGCTGGTGCTCGTGACCGGCTCGCCCGGCGGACGGACGATCCCGAACACCGTTCTCGACGTGATTCTGGGCGTGACGTTCTTCAGGAAGGACGTCCGGGGCGCGGTGGATCTGCCCCGGATCCACCATCAGTGGCTCCCGGACACCACGAGCATCGAGGCTGGCGGCGCGACGCCCGGAGTCATCGAGGCCCTGCGGGCGATGGGGCACCGGGTGGCCCTGGGTCGCGGCACCGGCCAGGGGGATGCGCACTCGATCCTCTACGACGCCGCCACGAAGACCGCGTACGGCGCGGCCGACAGGCGAAGCCCGGACTCGAAGGCGTCGAAGGGCGGGCAGTAGGAGGGGAAACCGGGACGTGGGAGGCCTGCCGTTCCCCTATTCCCCATTCCCCCACGTCCGATACACCGCCGGCTGCACCGGTTGATCCTTCGGCTTCTCCCGCAGTGGCTCGCATGGCGCCCATCCCGCACGCAGCATGTCCGGGAGCCGCTGGTAGAGTCGCGTCCCTTCCGTCTTCCACGCCAGCATCTCGTCGCTGACGTCACGCACGATTCGCGCCGGGGCCCCGACCACGACCTTTCGCTCGGGGATCTGCATCCCGTTGGGAACGAAGGTGAGCGCGCCGATGATACAGCCGGCGCCGACGACGGCGTGATCCATGACCACCGCGTTCATCCCCACCAGCACGTTCCGCCCGATGCGCGCCCCATGGATCACCGCGCCGTGCCCGACATGCGCGTCTTCTTCGAGCGTGGCCGTGACTCCGGGAAAGGCGTGGATCGTGCAGTTCTCCTGGACGTTGCAGCCGTCCGCGATCTCGATCGCCCCCCAGTCGCCGCGGAGGGCGGCCCCGGGGCCCACGTACACGTTGCGCCCGATGATCACGTGGCCCGTCACGGCCGCTTGCGGGTGCACGAAGGCCGATTCGTGGACGACGGGAACGAAGCCGCCGAACGAGTAGATCATCCCGTCAGGCGCGCTCGAGGATCAGGGCCGTGCCCTGTCCCACGCCCACGCACATCGTGCAGAGCGCGTAGCGTCCGCCGCCGCTCTCCAGTTCGCGGGCGGCGGTGAGGACCAACCGGGCCCCGGACATCCCCAGCGGGTGGCCGAGGGCGATGGCCCCGCCATTCCGGTTGACGCGCCCGTCGTCATCGGCGAGGCCGAGTTCGCGGAGGCAGGCGAGCGACTGCGAGGCAAAGGCCTCGTTCAGTTCGATCACGTCGACCGCATCGAGAGCGAGGCCGGCGCGTTCCAGCACGCGGCGGGTGGCCGGCACCGGTCCCATCCCCATGAGCCGGGGCTCCACCCCGACCGCCGCCGACGCCACGATCCGCGCCAGCGGCGGGAGGCCATGCTCACGCACCGCGCGCTCCGACGCGACGAGCAGCGCGCACGCCCCATCGTTGATGCCTGACGAGTTCCCGGCGGTGACGGTCCCCCGGCCGTCCGCGCGGAAGGCGGGGCGGAGCCTGGCCAGAACCTCGAGGGTCGTGTCGGGCTTGATGAACTCGTCCACGGAGAACTCGGCGGCCGTTCCCTTGCGCGGGCCCGGGACCGGGACCGGCACGATCTCGCTCGCCAGGCGCCCGGCGTCTCGTGCGGCCGTGGCCTTGCGCTGCGAATGCACCGCGAAGCGGTCCTGGTCCTCTCGCGCCACGCCATGCCGTTCGGCCACGTTCTCCGCCGTCTCGCCCATCGCGTCGACCCCGTATCGCTCACGCATGCACGCGTTCACGAAGCGCCAGCCGATGCTCGTGTCGAACAACTGGGCGTCGCGCGCCCACGCCGAGCCGGCCTTGGACACCACGTAAGGTGCGCGCGTCATGCTCTCGACGCCCCCGGCCACGTACAGGTCCCCGTGGCCGGCGCCGATGGATGCCGCGGCAAGACCCACGGCGCTCATGCCCGACGCGCAGAGCCGGTTCACGGTGACGCCGGGCACGCCGATGGGCAGGCCGGCGAGCAGGAGCGCCATCCGCGCCACGTTCCGGTTGTCCTCACCCGCCTGGTTGGCGCAACCCAGGATGACGTCATCGATCCGCGACGCGTCGAGCGCCGGGTGCCGGGCGAGCAGGCTGGAGATGACGTGGGCCGCCATGTCGTCGGGGCGCACACCGGCGAGACTTCCGCCGAATGCGCCGATCGGCGTGCGGAGACCGTCGGCAATGAAGGCGTCAGGCATGAAGGCTGGACTCGTGAATCGTGGGTCGGGGGATACCGTCAGACGGTCTCGTGCGTTCGCGACGTCCGAAAGGCGGTGCCGCGGAACAGGGCAACCACCTCCCCGCGCTGATTCGTCACTTCGGCGCGGTAGTAGCCCAGGCGCGTGGACGTGGCTTCTTCGGCGGCCACGGCCGTCAGGACATCGCCCACGCGGACCGGCGCCGGGTAGGTGACCGAGTTCTCGATGCTCACCGTCACGCTCCCGCCGGTGTTGCAGGCAAAGGCAAAGGCGGAATCGGCGAGGGAGAAGGCGATGCCGCCGTGCGCCACGCCGAAGCCGTTCACCATGTCGTCGCGCACGGTGAGACGGCAGGTGCACCGGCGAGGTGCCACCTCCAGCACCTCGATGCCCAGCCAGCGGCTGAATGCGTCGCGCGCCACCATTCCCTTCACGACGCGCTCGGCCAGGACCTGATCGCCCTCCCCCGTCACTCGAAGAACCTCCGCCCCTCGCGGACCATGCGCCGCAGGAGGGGGCTCGGGCGGTACCGCTCGTCGGCCGACTCGGCGCGCAGTCGCTCGATCTCCTCGAGCACGCGCTCCAGGCCGATCTCGTTCCCCCAGGCCAGCGGCCCCCGCGGGTAGTTCACGCCTTTCGTCATCGCGAGGTCCACGTCGGCCGCGCTGGCGATGCGCCAGTGCACCGCGTCCGCCGCCTCGTTGACCAGCATCGACACCACGCGGTGGACGATCCCCGCCGCCAGCGCGCGGTCTTCGGCCGGCGCGGGGGCAACAGCGTCGGGCGCGTAGTCGTAGAATCCACGCCCGGACTTGCGGCCCAGCCAGCCCGCCTCCACGAGCCGTCGCTGGGTCGCCGACGGGCGGTACCGCGGATCGAAGTACGTGGCGCGCCAGACCGACTCGGTGACCGCGTAGTTCACGTCGTGGCCGATGAAATCCATGAGCTGGAAGGGCCCCATCCGGAACCCGCCGGTCTCGCGCAGCGCCCAGTCGATGGTCGCGGCGTCCGCGAGCCCTTCATCCAGGATGCGCAGCGACTCGCCGTAGAATGGCCGCGCCACGCGGTTCACGATGAAGCCCGGCGAATCGGACGCGACGACGGTGACCTTCCCCCAGCCATCGGCGATCGCGCGCACGCGCGCGGCAACCTCGGGCGTGGTCTGCGCGCCCGGCACGACCTCGACCAGCGGCATGACGGGAGCGGGATTGAAGAAGTGCATGCCGGCCACGCGGTCCGGACGGCGACAGGCGGCGGCGATCGCGGTCACGGACAGGGACGACGTGTTGGTCGCCAGCACGGCATCCTCCGCCACGACCGCCTCCAGCGCGCGAACGAGCGACTGCTTGGCCTCGAGCCGTTCGGCAATCGCCTCGATGACAAGGCCGCAGGGGCGGAAGGCCTCCAGGCCGCCGCCGGTGGTCGTGATCTTCAGGCGCTCCCGGGCCGCCGCCGTCTGCGCACTCGTCAGGCGTCCCTTCGCCGCGTCGCGGGACAGACCGTCGGCAATGCTCCCAGCGCCGCGCGCCAGCGCGCCCTCGTCAGCATCCGCCAGCACAACGGGGTGCCCGTTCGCCAGCGCGACCTGGGCGATACCCGACCCCATCGCCCCCGCGCCGACGACCCCGACCGTGATCATCGGCCGCGGAACGACGGCGCGCGCCTGGCGCGGAACGCCGCCACGCCCTCGGCGAAGTCCTCCGTCCGCCCCGCCTCGGCCTGCAGCTGCGCCTCGAGGTCGAGCTGCGCGTCGAGGTCGTTCACGAGCGACTGGTTGAACGCCTGCTTGGTCAGCCCGAAGCCGCGGGTGGGCTGCGTGGCCAGCGACTTCGCCGTCTCCAGCGCGCGGGGCATGAGGCCGGTGGGTTCGCAGGTGTCCCAGATGAGCCCCCAGTCTCTTGCCTGAGCGGCTCCCACCTTCCCGCCTAACAAGGCCATCCCCGTCGCGCGGGCCAGTCCCGCCAGCCGTGGCAGGAAATACGTGCCACCGCTGTCCGGGATGAGGCCGATCCGGGCGAACGACTGGATGAAGGCCGCCTCGGTGGACGCCAGCACGATGTCGCAGGCCAGGGCCAGGTTGGCGCCGGCCCCCGCGGCAACCCCGTTGACGGCGCAAACCACCGGCTTCTCCAGCCGCCGGATGGCGCGGATGACGGGGTTGTACTGGGCGCGCACGGTCTCGCCGAGGTCGAGCGCGCCCGCGCCGTGCTCGAAGTGGAATTCCCTGAACTCGCGGCCAAAGTGAATCTCGCCTTGCCGGATGAGAAGAGCCGGCGGGTGGGGCAATCC
>JABWBJ010000547.1 GCA_013360595.1 Gemmatimonadaceae bacterium
GGCCCGGCCTGCGCCCTCTTCGATCCGCACGGCGACCTGGTGGCCGTGGCCGTTCGGGACGGCGATCGCTGGCATCCCGCGGTGGTGCTGCGTGAAGACTGAGCCCGCGCCGGCCTCGGGCCTCCCGCCCGACGTCACGCAGACCGCGGTTACGGTCGGCAGTTTCGACGGCGTCCACCGAGGCCACCAGGACGTCCTGCGCCAACTGGTGGCCCGCGCCCGCAGCCACGGGGTCCACAGCCTGCTCGTGACGTTCGACCCCCACCCGCTGGAGGTCGTGAATCCGGCCGCCGCCCCGCGACTGCTTACGGTCGGTGACGAGAAGCTGGAGGTGCTGGCCGAAAGCGGCATCGACTACGTCGCCGTCCTGCCGTTTACGCCGGCGCTGGCCGCGTTCAGCGCCGAACGCTTCGTGGACGAGATCCTTCGCGAGCGGTTCCGGATGCACGACCTCCTCATGGGGCACGATCACCGCTTCGGCCACAACCGGTCCGGGGACGTGGCGACCATGCGCCGGCTCGGTGAGGCACGAGGGTTCCAGGTCGGCGTGGTGCCGGCGGTCACGGTGGACGGCGGGCAGCCCGTCTCGTCGACTGCCATCCGGCGCGCCGTCGCCGGCGGCGACCTCGAGGGGGCGCGCCTCGGCCTCGGCCGACCGTATTCGCTCGGCGGCGTGGTGGTGGCGGGGGCTCGACGCGGGCGGACCATCGGGTTTCCCACGGCCAACGTCCCCCTTCCGGGCCCCCGGAAGCTGCTCCCGCCGGAGGGTGTGTATGCTGCGAAGGTGCAGACGCGCCTGGGGCCGTACGACGCCATGCTGAACCTCGGGGGACGCCCGACCTTCGGCGAGATGACACCCGTCGTCGAGGCGCACCTGCTCGACGCCGACGTGGACCTCTACGGCGAACGGGTGCGGATCGATTTCGTGGCCCGCCTGCGCGACGTCCAGCGGTTCAGCGGGGTTGACGCCCTGGTGGCACAGCTGGAGCGGGATGCCGGGGCGGCGAGGCGGGTGCTTGGCACGAGGTCGTGGTAAACGCTTGAGCCAATGGCGTTTGCGGTTGACGAACCCCGGCGGCTGACCTAACGTTCTCAGTTCCCCATCTCGCCTTCTGTCAGGGGCCACCGCATGTCGAACCTGAAGACCCGTATCCTCATCACGGTCGCCTTGATTCTCGGCTCCGTGTGGGCCCTGTGGCCCCGCACGGTGATCGAGCGCGTCAAGCGCAATGGGGTGTTCGTCTACGACACGCTGCGCCGCGTGCCGCTCAAGCGCGGCCTGGACCTTCGGGGCGGGATGTACCTTGCGCTGGAGGTCGACGAATCCAAGGGCGTGATCGCCGACAAGGCGGACGCGCTGCAGCGCGCGCTCAAGGTCGTGCGGACCCGCATCGACGAGTTCGGGGTCGCCGAGCCTAACGTCCAGGCGGCCGGCGACCGCATCATCGTCGAACTCCCCGGCATCGACGATCCCGAGCGGGCCCAGCAGGTGGTGCAGAACACCGCCTTCCTGCAGTTCATGATCACCGACGAGAGCGGCGCGCTGGAGCGGGCCCTCCCTCGCCTCGATCAGATCGCCCGCGACGTCGGCGGCGGCGGTGCCGCCACGGCCGGCGCGGACAC
>JABWBJ010000070.1 GCA_013360595.1 Gemmatimonadaceae bacterium
ACGCCCGCCAGCACGAGGCGGACGGGCAGTGGCTCGAGCAGGTGTGGGACCTGGTGAGGCTGCTGCCGGAGCTCCTGGCGGCTGATATCCCGGCGATGGGACCGCCAGGCGCCGAGCGCCCCGCGTCCACGGCGGTGCTCGGGTCTCATCCGGTCCGGATCGAGGAGGGCTCCCTGGTGGAACCCTTCGTGGTGGTCGATGCCAGCGCCGGGCCGGTCCTCGTCAGGCGCGGCGCCACGGTGCGATCGTTCACGCGCCTCGAGGGACCCTGCCTCATTGGCGAGGGGACGATCGTCGGCGGCGGGCGCGTCGCGGGGTCCTCCATCGGCGAGCACTGCCGCGTCCACGGCGAAGTCAGCCACTCCATCTTCATCGGCCACGCCAACAAGGCGCACGACGGCTTCCTGGGCCACTCCGTGCTGGGCCGCTGGGTGAACCTCGGGGCCGGCACCACGAACAGCAACCTCAAGAACAACTACTCGGACGTCTCGTTGTGGACGCCGCGCGGCGTGGAGCGCACGGGCCTGCAGTTCCTGGGGGCGTTCCTCGGCGATCACGCGAAAACCGCGATCGCCACGCGCCTGACGACGGGCGCGGTGATCGGCGCGGGGGCCAACGTGGTCGGCCGCGGAATCACGCCGCGCTACATCCCGCCCTTCGCGTGGGGATTCGACGAGTCCGACGCCTGGGAGCTGGAACCATTCCTGGAGACGGCCGAACGCGCGATGGCACGGCGCCACGTCCCGCTCACCGAGCGCGGCCGGCGCCAGCTGGCCGTAGCGTGGCGGATCGCCGTCGAGGGGCCGGCGTGAGGATCCACATCCTGGGATCCGGGAGCGAGGGCAACGCGCTCGTGATCGAAAGCGACCGCCAGCGGGTGATGGTGGACGCCGGATTCGGCATCCGCGAACTCTCCCGCCGGCTGCAACTCGTGGACGTGGCGCCGGACACGGTCACGGGCCTCATCGTGACGCACGAACATCAGGATCACGTGCGGGGGGCAGGAGCGGCGGCGCGGAAGTACCGGTGGCCCGTGTATGCGACCGCCGGAACGGTTCGTTCCGACAGCGCGAAGCGCGACGAACGACGAGCGATGGCGCCGGGCCCCGCCGAGGGCTCGTTGCCGGTCTCACTGGCGATCGAGCCGCCGGCCGCGAAGCGTTCGACGAAGAGGCGCGTGGCCAAACACGTCGTCGATACGCATACCGAGGTTCTGCTGGACGACTTCGCCATCCGGTTCATCAAGGCGCCGCACGATGCGCGCGAGCCCGTCTCGCTGGTGGCCACCGTGCGGTCGACCGGCGAGCGCATCGGCATCGCCTACGACGTGGGCCACATCTCCGAGCGGTTCATCAGGCACTTCGGCGACCTGGACGTGCTGATCCTGGAGTCGAACCACGATGAACGGATGCTGGCCACGGGACCGTACCCGTGGCCGCTCAAGCAGCGCGTGGCCGGTCCGAACGGCCACCTCGGCAACGCCGAAGCGGGGATCATGGCGCGCGCGTGCGCTCACGGACGCCTGCGCCACCTGGTGCTGTGCCACCTGAGCCAGGTAAACAACCGCCCGGAGATCGCGCTCAAGGCCATGCGCGGCGCCTTGCGGGGGAGTGCATTCCGCGGCACGCTCATGGCCGCGCCGCAGGACCGACCGATCACCATCGGCCCCCCGGACCAGATCGAGCTGGGGCTGTAGGAAGCAGCGCAGGACACAGGGGACGGACGGCGGACCATCGATCACATTCCCAGTTCCATGACACCAACCGCGACCCGACTGCTCCTGGCCATGAGCGCCACCGCCAGCACCGCCGCCGCCCAGAGTTCCGGACACCCCCTGCCCGTTCCGGGGCGCTCGATCGTCACGACCACGCTTGGCATCGTCGCCGCCAGCCAGCCGCTGGCGGCCAAGGCCGGCGCCGAGATCCTCGACCGCGGCGGCAACGCGATCGACGCGGCCATCGCCGCCAACGCCGTCCTGGGTCTCGTGGAGCCGCACATGAACGGCGTCGGCGGGGACCTGTTCGCGATCATCTACGAAGCCGCAACGGGAAAGGTCCACGGCCTGAATGCCTCGGGCTGGGCGCCGAGCGGCCTGACGCCGGCGTTCCTGGCGGAGCGCGAGCTGACGCGCATGCCGAGCAACGGCATCTTCTCGGTCACCGTGCCGGGCGCCGTCGCCGGCTGGGACGCTCTGCGCACGCGCTTCGGCACGAGGCCGTTCAGCGAGCTGCTCGAGTCGGCGATCTGGTACGCCGAACACGGCTTCCCGGTCAGCGAGGTGATCGCGCACGAGTGGGGCGAGCAGGTTCGCAAGCTCTCCGCCACCCCCGAGGCCAGGGCGACGTATCTCATCGACGGCCGGGCGCCGCGGTTCGGGGAGGTCTTCCGCAACCCGAATCTGGCGGCCACG
Source organism: Gemmatimonadaceae bacterium (assembly GCA_013360595.1). GTDB lineage: Bacteria > Gemmatimonadota > Gemmatimonadetes > Gemmatimonadales > Gemmatimonadaceae > JABWBJ01. Next base: position 2,411 of record JABWBJ010000070.1, read on the forward strand.
CTGCGCCGGATCGCCGAGCACGGACGGGACGGCTTCTACAAGGGACCGACGGCGGAGTCGATCCTTGCGCTCTCGCGCACGGCCGGCGGAACGATGACCGCGGCCGACCTCGCCGAGTTCGACGCCGAGTGGCAGGAGCCGATCAGCACGACGTACCGCGGATGGCGCGTGTACGAGATGCCGCCGCAAGGCCAGGGGATCGCGGCGCTCATGATGCTCAACATCATGGAGCGGTATCCGCTGGGCGAGTGGGGCTTCCACGACCCGCGCGGGCTGCACGTGATGATCGAAGCCAAGAAGCTCGCCTACGCCGACATGCTCCGGTACGTCGCCGATCCGAAGTTCAGCCAGGTGCCCGTCGCGCAGCTGCTGTCACGGGAGCACGCGGCGGCGCGCGCGGCGAAGCTCGACCTCCGCACCGCCGCCTGCGACGTGGTGCCGGGCGAGGTCGCGGGGCTCCAGGACGCCCACGGCGGTGACACGATCTACCTGACCGTCATCGATGCCGAGGGGAACATCGTCTCCTTCATCCAGAGCGTGTATTCGGCGTTCGGCTCGGGGCTGGTGCCGCCGGCGTCCGGCTTCGCGCTGCACAACCGGGGAGCGCTCTTCACGCTGGAGGCCGGTCACCCGAACACGCTGGCGCCACGCAAGCGGCCGCTGCACACGATCATTCCGGCCTTCATGGAGAAGGACGGCGTCCGGATCGGCTTCGGGATCATGGGCGGATGGACGCAATCGCAGGCCCACGCGCAGTTTGTGGCGAACATCGCCGACTACGGGATGACCATCCAGCAGGCGCTGGAGGCCGGACGGTTCGTGAAGAACTCGTTCCGCGGCTGCGACGTGACGATCGAATCGCTGATCCCGGAGTCGTCGCGCGAGGCGCTCAAGGCCCTTGGCCACGAGGTTCGACTCGTGGGCCCGCGGACGGACACGTTCGGCCGGGGGCAGGCGGTGATGAGCGCCGGCGGCGTCCACTTCGGGGCGTCGGAGCCGCGGCACGACGGGGCGGCGGTGCCACAGGGCGCCAAACGGCGACACTGAGAGGCCGCGAAGCCCGGGACGCGCGATCCGCGTCCGCCGCTTCGCTGCTTCGCCGTCTCCGCCTCGCTAGAAGAATCTCGGATTCACCACGTTGTTGAAGATCGATCCAAAGGTGTACGTGAGTCCGACGTAGGCGTTGTACTCGAAGCCGGTGAGGAGGGCCCGGCGCCGGAGGAGCACGTCGGCCTGGTCCCGTTCCCCCTTCGGCAGGTACACCTGGTTGTGGATCCAGCTGTAACCGCCGCCGAAGCGGACGCTGAAGCCCCGGAAGAGCCGGACACTCATGTTCCCCGACAACTCGGTGCTGCGCTTCTCGGTGTCGTTCAGATAGCCGCTGTGCTCGAGGCGGATCCCGCTCTCGCCCCACGGCTGCCGCGTGGCGTAGATCACGGCCGTGTAGTACATCGGGAACGTCTCCCGCAGCTTGTCGAAGATCGTCGTGTCCTGGTAACGGAAAACGTCGACGCCGGTCGCGAACTGGAAGGCCAGCCGGCGGCGGGTCGCTTCGTCGTAATGGAAGACGTTGTACTCGACGGCCGGCATGAACTCGAAGCGCCGCTTCTGGTTCCGGAAGGTGTTCTGCCCGAGCGCGGCACGGAAACCCGCTGACAGGTGTCCGGTCAGGCTCTTCACCACCACCAGCTCGCCGTTCCAGTTCCGCTGGAGATTGGTGAAGACCTCCCGGTCGATCACGTTCCCCTGGTCGTCGTACTCCTCGTCGATCGCGCGCTCACTTTCGAAGTTGTATGACGCCTCGAAGACGGTCTTCCACTCCGCCGTCGTCCGGTTGGCATTGAACTCGGCGTCCAGTTCCCGGTTCCGGTAGTTCTGTTCGCCGCTGACGTCGCCGCTGATGTCGATCTCGAAGACCCAGGCCCGCCACGGATCGTGCGACGGCATGGTCTGCATGCCCGGCGCGTTGGCTTCCAGCCGCGGCATGGTGATGCGCAGCGCCTGCGCCGCCGGAGTGCGGGCCACGAACGGCATCAGGCCGATCGCGATCATGCGCATGACGCCGCGCCGCTCCTCGTCGGAGGTCGTGGTGGCGTTGGTCGTGTAGGTCAGCGTATCGCCGCGGCCGGCGAAGGCCCGCTGGCCGATGAAGGCCAGCGTGAACCGATCCCCGCCCCCGCCCGCGTCCTGCGACGTGACGAGCACGTGCACGTCGGCCACGGTGCGATCCCGCACCCAGTTCACGAATGCGATCTCCGTCCGGATGAGCTGCGAGTCGCAACCGTCCTCGCAGTCGAGAAAGACCGAGACGGCCTCGGCGGCGGTCGCCGGGGCCGCCCCGCCCTGGGCGCGGGCGACGGCGGGCGCGAGGCCGCCGCCGAGGGCGAGCAGAAGGAGCGTCGCGGCGAAGCGCATCGGGAAGGCGGCGAAGCAATGAGGCAGAACCGCTGCGGCACGCGGATCGCTGCCCCGCTGCTGCTCTGCCTCGCTAGTACCGGTTCATGATCGCCGTCGCGAGCGCCTGCAGGCGTTCCGGTTGTCCCGTGAACAGGTTCTGCGGCACCTGACGGTACTGGAGGATCTCCGAGTAGATCTGGGCCTGTTCGTACTTGTTCACCCCGAGCCCGGCGAGGTACTGGAGGCGCAGGTTCCGGTCCCGGTTCACCTGCGCGTCGGCGAGCCACGGCTGCAGCTGCGGCCCCTGGGCCGCGAACGTCGACAGCAGGTCCACCCCGCTGTAGAACCCGATCTCCGCCAGCGACTGCGCGACCGTCGCGAAGCGCGGATCCTGGAGGCGCTGCTCGATCAGGTCCACGTCGATCTTGTCGGTCCCGACCTGCCCGAGGAGCACCACGTCGTAACCGCCCCCCTGGTGCGTGTTGCCGAAGATCATCCCGTTGGGGAAGACCTCCAGGAAAGTCGCGATCTCGCTCTTCACCGCCTGCGTGCCGCTCTCGTAGAGCTGCACGAAGACGGTCACCACGCCGCCCGGGTTGAGGTGGTCGCGGATCACCTCGAAGAACTCCTTCGTGTAGAGCGTGGCGGCCCCCTTCACCCACGGGTCGAACGGGTCCGACGTGATCGCATCGAACTTCTGGCGGCTCGTGAGCAGGTAGTGCCGCGCGTCATCGATCTGCACCCGCACCTTGGGATTGCGCACCACGTCGTAGTTGTGCTCGGAGAAGTACGTCGACACGACCTCCGGCACCAGCGGCTCGATCTCGGCGATGATCACGCTGTCGACGATGGGACTGATGCTGACCGCGCCCGCGGTGACGCCGGCGCCGCAACCGATCACCAGAACCTTCCTCGGGTTCTCGGGGACCAGCGTCGTGAGATGGCCGAGCATGCGCTGCAGGCGCATGTCCTGCGGCAGGCTCGACGCCTGCACCTTGCCGGCATTGTGGTAGTTGAGGGCCCCGCTCGCCTCGCGCGAAACCGCCATCGACGAGTTCATCCCTTCACCGACGTAGATGAACTCGCCATGGCTCCCGCGCCACGTGACCGCATACCGGCCGTACGCGACCAGGAGCGCCGGCACGGGCTGGACGGTCGACACCAGAAAGGCCGTCAGCGCGACCGTGAGCATGCCGTACAGGCCGCCACGAGGGGACATCTGCAGCCGCCCCGAATCGCGCGACAGCTCGAGGGTGAACATCACCAGCGCGCTGATCGCGGCAACGATCATGAGCACGCGCTGGCTCCCCTGCGTGCCCAGCGCGGCGATGGCGACCAGCGACGCGAGCATCGCGCCGAAGATCGCGCCGACGGTGTTGGCCGCGTACACGAACCCGACCAGGCGCCCCGGATCCTGATCCCTGTCGGCAATCGCCGCGAGCGCCAGCGGGAAGCTCATCCCCCAGAGGACCGCCCCAGGGAGCACGACCCACAGGGCGCGGATCAGGTCGATCTGGAAGGTGGCCGTCGGATCCGGCGCCAGGGCCGGATTGATGGGCCAGTTCGGAAGGGCAACGGTCTGCGAATACGCCGCCCAGGCCAGCGCGACCACCAGCAGGAGCTGCGTCACGCCCAGCGCCGCCCTCGGGTTCTTCAGGCTCTTCGCCATGGCGGCCCCGGCGCTGCTCCCGGCGCCCAGCCCCATCAGGAACGCGGCCAGGATCAGCGAGAACGTGTACACGGTGCCGCCAAGCATCAGCGTCAGCAGGCGCGTCCAGACGACCTGCGCCCCAAGCGCCGTGAATCCCGACAGCCCGATCGCGACGTAGACGGGCCAGGCCCCCCTGGGAGCGCGCGCGGGAGCGGTCGTCGTGTCCGCGACCGGCGGCGTGTGCGGGGCCGTCCTGGCATACGTCAGGGCCAGGAGACCGACCGCGACGTTGATCGCGGCGGCCACGAACGTGGCATACGTCACGTCGTGATCTCGCAGCAGGTAGAAGCCCGCGAGCAGGGTGCCGAAGACGGCGCCGACGATGTTGCCGCCGTAGAAGAACCCGAGCCACGAGACACCGCTCGGCGACGCGGTCACATACCGCGCGATGGCCGGGAGCGTGGCGCCCATCATGAGCGTGGGCGGCAGAAGACAGATCGCGGCGATCAGACCGCGGATCATCAGGCCCACGAACCCGGGGCCGCCGATCGTGGTGTACAGGCCGCCCGCGTACGGTAGGATGAACAGAATGACCAGACCCATGACGCCGATGCCGATCTCGAGCAGGGCGTAGATCCGGACCGGGTGCTGGCTGGGCTGAACGAAGCGCGGCAGCAGCAGGCTGCCGATGCACATGCCGCCCATGAAGGTGCCGAGGATGACGCCGAGGGAGATGGCGCTGGATCCGAGGCTCAGGGAGAGCATCTGGAACCAGACGACCTCATAGATGAGAGCCGCGCACCCGCTGCCGACGAAGAGCAGGATGAGGGCCGGGAGCCAGGGCGCCGGCGCCCCGGCGGTCACAGCTGGAGTAGTTGCCTTCGTCATGACAGGGTTGGGAAGTGGGCGGGGAATATGGCGAAGAGTTTCCCCGACAGCAGGCTGGTGGCTGGTGGCTGCCTGCTGGGGCTGCCGCTGGTTGCTTGAGCTGGGGCTGGGTGCCGAGTACCGAGTGCTGCTGCTGAAGGCTGGTGCTGGGGCTGGAGCTGGGGCTGGGGCTGGGGCTGGTGCTGGGGCTGGGTGCTGGGTGCTGGACCTTCGCCCACCCACCGCCCAACGGCTCACCCCTCAAACACAGGGCGACGTCTCCTCATGCATCCTTCACGGACTCAGCGACTTACGCCCGGGAGGGCTTGAGCGTTGGGAGCGATGCCGCCACTCTTCCCTTCGCCGCCTGACGGCCAGGGCGACCGTTTTCAACCGCTACCTGCCCCATCATTCTCGATCCCGGCCGGTGACCCGGTGTACCGAGGCCGAACCTTGTGTTCAACCAACTCCGCCCCAATGCCCTGGATCGTGCATCGCTTCCTTCACGTCCTCCTCTGCCTCTCGTTGCCGCTCCGGCTCGTACAGGGTCAGGAGACTGAGCGGCCTGTCCCCTTTGACCGCGCGGGGCGGCTCGTCACCATCTCCTTCAGTCTGGCCGAGCGGCTCCAGCTCGGGCCGCCGCACTGGCCGGTGGCAGGTTCCTACGTCGACGCCAGGCTGTATGAGCAGACCGGTGGGGACTTCGTCATCGTGGTTCAGAAGCGCGACGGATCAGTCGACCGGTACCCCGTCACCGCCGCAACTCGGCAGGAGCTCTCGGACATCCTCGCCCGCGCGATGGCCAGCACCGGGCTGGCGACGACGGCCGAGGCGACGGACATGATCTCGGAACCCGCTGGCAGCCGCTTCGTCGTCAACCAGGTGCTCGGTGGCCTGATGGTGTACGCGCCGGCCGCCGCCGCGCTGGCGACGGGCTCGACGGCTGGCATGCTGTACCTGCTGACCGCCGGGGGCACGTTCTTCGTGGCGACGGGGATCGCGAACGCCACGACGGTCACGAAGGCCCAGAACGCGCTGGCGACCGATGGCATCTTTCGCGGCGCGATCATCGGGAACGGGGTCCGCTACGCACTCGGCATTTCGACCGCGGGCGCCGATGGAGACCGGAAGGTCGCCCTGGCCTCCTTCGCGGGGGCGATCACCGGCACCGTGGTCGGCTTCAACATCGGTCGGCGGCTCACCGACGCCGAGGCCGCTGGTGCGGCGACCGGGTCCACCGTGGTGGCGGCGACGACGGCTGGCCTCCTGGGCATGGGCGGGGCCTACGGTGAGGCGGAAGCGCGCGGCGCTGTCGGCACGATCGTCGGGAGCGCGCTGGCCGGATTCCCGTTAGGCCTTCGCTACGTCCGGCGCGCGCCATACCGCGTGACGGCGGGCGACGTCTCCTCGGTGCTCACGGCGGGGCTGCTCGGCGCGCTCACGTCGACGGTGCTGATCCCGGACGATCCGAGCGAAGCCGTCGGCTGGGGGATCGTGACGACCGGCTTCCTGGCCGGGCTCACGGTCGGCGACCGCGGACTGGCCAGGGCCTTCGACTTCACCGAGAGCGAAGCGAATCTCGTCAGGCTCGGCGCCATCGCCGGGGCGCTGATGGGGTTCGCGATTCCGGCCGCCGCCGAAACGGACAACGGCCGCGCGGTGCTGGCGTTCGGGTCCGCCGGCGCCATCCTCGGCGGCTCACGTCGATCAACATGGTGAAGCCGCGCCGGAGCCAGAACCGATGAACCGCGTCCCGCCCCTCGCCGGCCCCGGACCCGCGTGAGCGCCGAGCCGCCGCCACCGATCGACGCCGTTGTCATGTGGGTCGACGGCGACGACCCGCATCACCGCGCCAAACGCGAACAGGCGCTCCTGGCCCAGGGCATCCACTCGCACGCGACGGCGGCGACACGCTTCCGGTCGGTCGGCGAGGTCGACTGGTGCCTGCGGTCGCTGCTCCGGTTCGCGCCGTTCCTGCGCCACATCCATGTGGTGACCGACGATCAGGTGCCGCCGCTGATGCGCGCCCCGGAAGCACTTCCCGCCGCGTGGCGGGACAAGCTGCGCCGGGTCGATCACCGCGAGGTATTCGCCGGTTTCGAGGATTCCCTGCCCACCTTCAGCAGCCGTTCGATCGCCGCGGTGATGCACCGGATTCCCGGGCTCGCCGAGTGGCACATCTGTCTCAACGACGACGTGATGTTGCTGCGTGACGTGCACCCGGACGACTGGTTCCGCAATGGTCTGCCGGTGCAGCGCGGCCGCTTCGTCCGCCAGCCGCACCTGCGCTGGAGCCGGCGCCTGCGCTCGGCGTGGCGGACGTTGAGCG
>JABWBJ010000071.1 GCA_013360595.1 Gemmatimonadaceae bacterium
GCTGCGGGGCGGCGCCTGGGACGGCAACGAGCACGTGCTCGGCAAGGCCGGGCGCCTCGAGCAGACCGCCGACAACGCGGACGTCACGCTCGGCGTGCGCTGCGCGAAGGACCTCTGACCGGGCGGTCAGAGCCGATCGACGGGGTGCTTGGCCTTGCGCAGGAGGTCGACCACCCCGCCTTCGCCCACGAGGTGCGCCACGCCGACGACCACGAACACGTCGTCGGCCCCGGCGAGCATCCCCTCGACGGCCTTGGCCATGCGGACGTTGCGGTCGAAGATCAGCTGCTTCTGCAAGGTCTTGTACTCGGCCTTCTCGTACGAGGTGGCGAGCAGCTTGCCGAGCGCGGCCTCGTCGCCGCGCTTCCAGGCGTCGGTGAGCTCGGCGATCTGCTTGCCGACCAGATCGGCCTCCTCGAGCGCCTCGCGCAGGAACAGCTCCTGCGTCGCGTCGGGCATCTTGTCGAAGATGCCGAGCTGGTCCTCGAGCGTCTCGAGGCTCTTGATCGGCTTGCTCGCGGCGTCGGCGGCGTCGACGAAGTGGCGGTCGATGCCGTGCTCGGGATCGAGGCCGTTGCGCTCGAGCTCCTTGGCGAGGAACGTGACGGCGACCACCCACGGCTTCTGCGGCGCGAGCATGGCGAGCGGCATCGGGCGCCGCGGGTGGGCCTGCTGGGCGGGGCGCCGGTCAACGGGAATTCGTTCGGGTTCGCCTGGTACGCGATGGAGCAGCGCCTGGGGTACCCGGTGACGCTCGTCGATGCGGGCTTTGCCGGCGGAGCGGGGATGTCGGGGCTCGACGTCCTGGTCGTGCCGTCGGCCGGCGGCCTGGCGGGCGCTCTGGGAGAGAACGGGCAGCGGCGGCTGGCGCAATGGGTGCGCGACGGCGGAACGCTGATCACGCTGGAGAGCGCGACCAGCTGGCTGGCGAGCGAACCGCTGGGGCTGTCACGCCTGCGACCGCGGCGGGTGGACACGACGGCGGTGGGGCCGACCTCGGGACTCGCCGGCGCCATGCTGCGGGTCGAGGGGGACACGCTGTCGCCGCTCCTGGCCGGCGTCGATCCAGCATCGTTAGGTATTCTGATGCGCGGCAACCTGTCGTTCGAGGCGCCGAGGAATGTGGGGCCGCAGGAGGCGGTCCTCCGGTTCGCGCCGCGGGAGCGGCTCCGCCTCTCGGGATACCTGTGGCCCGAGTCCTGGGCACGACACGCGGGGAGCGTGTACCTGTGGACCGAACGGGCCGGGGCGGGACGGGTGGTGGGTTTCGCGAGCGATCCGAACTTCCGGGACCTGTCGCGCGGGCAGCTGCCGGTCTTCGCCAACGCGGTGTTTTTCGGGGCGTCGTACTGACCGTGGACGCGAAGGCGCATTGGCAGCGAATCTACCAGACGAAGGGCCCCGACCAGGTCAGCTGGTATCAGGCCGAGGCGCGGTTGTCGTGCGCCCTGATCCAGCGGTACGCCCCGGACCGGGAATCCCGGATCCTCGACGTCGGGGCCGGGGCGTCGACGCTCGTGGACGGGCTGCTCCGCGCCGGGTATCGGCGCGTCACGGTCCTCGACCTCTCGCGGGCGGCGCTCGACGAGTCGCAGCGGCGCCTTGGCGCCGACGCCGGGCGCGTGGCGTGGCGCGAGGAGGACGTCCTGACCGCGGCGCTGGCGAGCGGCTCCGTCGATGTCTGGCATGACCGCGCGGTGTTCCACTTCCTCACGGCGGCTGGCGATCGGGAGCAGTATGTGGCGCAGGTGCGCCGCGCGGTGCGGCCGGGCGGATGGGTGGTGATCGCCACCTTCGCCGAAGATGGTCCGGAGCGTTGCAGTGGCCTGGAGACGCGGCGGTATTCGGCGCAGTCGCTGCAGGCGGAGTTTGGCGCGGACTTCCTTCTGGAGGCACAGGCACGGGAGGAGCACATCACCCCGGGCGGCGCCCGTCAGGCGTTCACCTACTGCGCGTGCCGGTACCAGCCGGCGTGACGGTCCGCGCCGGTCGCCGCTGGACCGGCCGTGAACCCGGACCGTACATTCGCCGCGAATGCCATCCCGAGGCTTCCGATGTCGCGGACCCTGCTGCTCCCGGCTGTTGCCGTCCTGGTTGCCTCCGGCTGTACCGGCGGGCGTGACCGCGCCGACCTCCTCATCGTGGGCGGGACCGTCATCACGATGGATTCCGCTCGCCGGATCATCGACGACGGCGCCGTCGCGATCGCGGGCGACCGGATCGTGGCCGTGGGGACGACGCAGGAGCTTCGCGGCCGGTTCCGGGCCCGCGAAACGATGGACGCCGCGCGCAAGATCGTCATGCCGGGGCTCATTGACGGCCATGGCCACGCCGGCCACGGGCTGCTCAAGACGTTAGGCACGGACATCGGGCGCTGGAACGGAGCCGCCGAGCGGATGTACGCACGCGGCTCGACCCCGGCGTTCTGGGAGGCCGACGCGCTGCTGACGGGTCTCGAGCGGCTCAAGGGCGGCGTCACGACCTCCCTGACGCTCTTCGGCGGCGGCGACAACGTGTACCGCACCGACGATTCCCGGTACGCCGAAGCGTATCTGGGCGCGATCCAGGACGTGGGCGTACGCTGGTTCCTGGCCGTCGGCCCGCGGCGCGGCCCGTTCCCGCGGACGTGGACGCACTGGGAGGGGGACGGCGAGACGCCGCGCGACGTCGAGGTGAGCTTCGATCAACAGATGGCCGTTTCGGATTCGCTCATCGCGAAGTGGGATGGCGCCGCCGAGGGCCGGATCCGCATGGCCGTCGTCTTCCCGACGCACAACCCGTCGAGCGACACGCTGACCGGCGCAGCGCTGCAGGAGCTCAAGGACCAGGCGAAGGCCGCGCGCGACCTCTCGAAGCGGCACGGGGTCTTCTTCGTCCAGGACGGGCACACCCGCGGCACGATCCGGTTCGCGAACGACGAACTGAGCCTGCTGGGGCCCGACGCCATCTTCTCGCACGCCACCGAACTCACCGAGGACGAGATTCAGCTGGTCGCGCGCACCGGCACGCGGATCGTCCACAACCCGAGCGCGATCTTCTCGATCCGCGGGCGGAACCCGACCACGGAGCTGCTCGATGCCGGCGCGGTGGTGATGCTGGGGTCCGACGGCCCGGCGCCTGACCGGAGCTACGACATGTTCCGGCACATGTTCCAGGCGACGAGATACCACCGCTTCCACTTCCGGGACACCCGGGTGCTGCCGGCCGGGAAGGTCCTGGAGCTGGTCACGATCGATGCGGCCAAGGCGCTCGGCCTGGAGAACGAACTCGGGTCGCTCGAGGTTGGGAAGAAAGCGGACGTCGTCCTGGTGGACTGGTACCAGCCGCACCTGGTGCCGATGAACATGCCCGTGTACCGGCTGGTGTACTTCGCCAACGCCGCCGACGTGGCCACGGTGATCGTGGGCGGCCGGGTGCTGATGCGCGACCGGCGGGTCCTCACGGTGACCGAGGGTGACGTGCTGGCGATGGCCCAGCGCGAGACCGAGGCCGCGATGCGCCGCGCCGGGCTGGACAGTCTGACCCGCATGCCGGAGGGATTCTGGGGCCGGTCGAGGTTGCCGCGCTGAACTCCCACCGCCCGGGATACCGAAGCAGGTGGGCGATGGCGCGTCCGCCCTACCGCGGCGGAGGGCGCCGCGACATAGTGCGGGCGGACCTCAACCGGGATGGACGAATGGCCACGTGGCGGGAGCGGATGGACGAGCTGGTGCGCGACCTGCAGCAGCAGCGTGACGAGCTGCGCGTCAAGGCGGCGTTGGGGAAGGCGGAGCTGAGGGACGAACTGGCCGAGCTCGACGAGAAGCTCGACGAGGTCAAGGCGCGGGTCGCCGAGTGGGCGGACCGGGCCGACGACCAGCTGGACGACTTCATGGATGACGCGAAGGACAAGGCCGGCGGCTTCATGAAGGAACTGCAGGAGCGGTACACGCGGCTTCGCGAACGGATGGACCGCGGCGACGCGGCACCGCCAGCCTGACGAGCCATGCACGCGACCCGGGAGCGCGCGATGCGGCGGACGTGGATCGACGAGCGGCACCGGCAGGTGGTGCGCGAGTGCGTGGAGGCGACGCTGCACCTCGCGCCTTCGCATGAAGGAACGGCCTGACCGGGCCGGGACGATGGAGTTCGAAATCGAAACGGGGGCGGCCGTGCTGGAGCGCACGCCCGGAACGCTGCGAGCGATGCTCTCGGGGCTGCCGCCGGCCTGGCTCGACGCCACCGAGGGCGCGGGGACGTGGAGTCCGTACGACGTCCTGGGACACCTGATTCACGGTGAGCGCACGGACTGGATCCCCCGGGCGCGGATCATTCTGGCCCAGGGCCCGGACCGCCGGTTCACGCCGTTCGATCGTTTCGCGCAGCTCCGGCAGGATCGGCGGCCGATCGACGAACTTCTGGGCGAGTTCGAGTTGCTGCGCACCGGCAGCCTGCGCGAACTCCGGGGCTGGCGCCTGACGAGTGAGCACCTGAACCTCGAGGGCGTGCATCCCGAGTTCGGCGCCGTGACTCTCCGCCAGTTGCTGGCCACCTGGGTGGCGCACGACCTTGGGCACATCGCGCAGGTGGCGCGGGTGATGGCCCGGCAGTACCGGGAGGCCGTGGGCCCATGGCGCGCGTACCTGCCGGTCATGGATCGGTAAGGGGCCCGACCGTGGTCCGTGGTGCGGCCGGCGGTTAGCATCCGGTCGGCACCATGGAGCGGACTTTGACCATCGCCCTCGCGACGCCGCGCGTCGCGCGCGACCTCGACGAGGCGCTGGAACGCGTGCGGCGCCTGATGGGCGAGGCGGCGGCCGCGGGGGCGGCGATCGTCTGCTTCCCGGAGGCATATCTGCCGGGGCTCCGGGGCCAGGATTTCGAGGTGTACGAGTGGGACGCAGCCGTCCATGACCGCGCGCTGCACACGGTCTCGCAATGGGCGAAGGACCATTCGCTCCCGACGATCCTGAGCATGGAGCGGCCGGAGGCCGCCGGGCGCGGAATCGTCGCCGCGTTCATCGGCGCCGATGGCAGGCTGCAGGGGCGACAGGCAAAAGCGCAGCTGGACCCGAGCGAGGAGGGCGTCTACGTCGCCGGACGCGGCCGGCAGCTGTTCGCGGTCCACGGCGTGCCCTTCGGCATCGTCATCTGCCACGAGGGCTGGCGCTATCCGGAGACGGTGCGGTGGGCGGCGCGCCGCGGCGCGAAGGTCGTCTTCCATCCCCAGCACACCGGAACCGAACGGGATGGCGTGCGCCTGACGAGGTGGGGGGCGGTGCCGGGCCCCTACTACGAGCAGGCGATGCGGATGCGGGCGCTCGAGAACACGATCTGGTTCGCCAGCGTGAACTACGCGCTCCGGTACCAGGAGGCCGCGACCAGCGTGATCGACCCGTCGGGCGAGTGCGCGGCCTTCCTGCCGTACGGCGAGGAGGGCGTTCTGATCCACACCCTCGACCTGTCCCGGGCGACCGGTCTGCTGGCGGCGCGGTACGCGCCGGAGCGCCACGATGGCCCGTGACGTACTGGCGCCGAACATCGGCCGGGCTTTGATTGCCGGACCCGGCCGCCCACCCGTCGAGTCCGCATGCTGACAGCCCACCAGGCGCTCCAGCGCCTTCGCGAGGGAAACGCGCGCTTCGTCAACAACCAGGTGAGCCTGGCCACCCTCGCCAGTCGGGCGCACCGTGAGGAACTGGCCAGCGGCCAGGAGCCGTTCGCGATCATTCTGGGCTGCTCCGATTCGCGGGTTCCGGCCGAGATCGTGTTCGACCAGGGTCTGGGCGATCTCTTCGTCATTCGCGTCGCGGGCAACATCGTGGCGCCGTCCCAGATCGGGAGCGTGGAGTTCGCCGCCGAGAAGTTCGGGACGCGATTGGTGGTCATCCTCGGCCACTCCCGGTGCGGGGCGGTCGAGGCGACGCTCGAGGCTCTCAGCCAGCCGGGCGGCACACGGTCGCAGAACCTCCGGTCGATCGTCGACCGGGTGCGGCCCTCGGTCGAGGCCCTGCTGGCGACGGACCTGCGGCACGATCCGGCCGCTCTGGTGCGGGACGCCATCCGGGCGAACGTGCGCGTCTCGGCGAGCCAGTTGCGGCACGGATCGCAGCTGCTGGAGACGCTGATCGCCCGCGACGGACTGCTGGTCGTGGGGGCGGAATACTCTCTGGAGAGCGGCATCGTGGATTTCTTCGAGGGCGTCCCGGACAGCGCGTGACGCCGACCCTGGAGGCGGACCATGGCTGAACTCAAGACGAAGCGGACCCGGGCGAGCGTGAGCGCGTTCCTGAAGGCGATCCCCGACGCCGGGCGCCGGAAGGACGCGATGACGGTGCTCAGGCTCATGCAGACCATCACGAAGGAACGGCCGGCGATGTGGGGGACCAGCGTCGTGGGCTTCGGGGTCTACCACTACCGGTACGCCAGCGGGCAGGAAGGGGACTGGCCGTTGGTGGGCTTCTCGCCGCGAACGTCGAACCTGACGGTCTACATCATGCCGGGCTTCAAGCAGTACGGGGCGTTGATGGAGAAACTGGGGCCGCACAAGACCGGCGTCTCATGTCTCTACGTGCGTTCGCTGGACGACATCCACCTGCCGACGCTGCGTGAACTCGTCAGGCGGTCGGTGCGGGACATGAAGCAGCTCGTGCGGGAGCGCGCGAGGCCCGACACCGCGCGACGGCGGCGGCCGTCGTCCCGGCCCCGGGCCGTTGCCCGGTCGGAGCGGGATCGGTAGAGTCTCAGACGGCCGGGCTCCTGGCGATCTCTCTCGGGCTGAGCCACAACTTCCAGGACGACCACGAACAGCTGGCCCACGGGATGGTGTTGTACGACGCCCTGTACGCCTGGGCGAAGCACGCGCGGAGCGAGCGGCACACCTGGAATCCGCAGCGCGGACCGCGCCCGGCGCCGGCGACGGCGTGACTGGAAAAGGAAGGCCCCCGCAGTAGATGTGTTTAGCATCCTCTGCGGGGGCTCCCGCTGGCGGTGACCGCGTTTCGGTTCGAAGCGCCGTGCCGCGAGGCACGGTCAACGACGGTCATCTTGCCCTCGTCGGACGGGTCCGACTCAGGTGTCTCGCTGCCCGCGAGACCTCAGTTGTGTCCAGCGACCTCACAACCTGCGCCGTGACTCGAACTTTCCCGGCGCTGCGTGACGGTGGCGTCCCACCGGTACGCGTCCACCCAGGCATGCCCGTCACCTGAGCGGGCCACGAATATTGCGCGAGCCGAAGGGCGAGTCAAGAAAAACCTTTCGACAACTTTTTCCTCAACGTTCCACGTGGAGAAGTTCGCAACGTGGTGCGACGCGGATCAGCGCGTCACTTCGCGAGTCCGGCCGCGGCACCGTAGCGCTGTGTCAGGAAACCGACGATGAGGCCAACGAGAGAACCGGGGATCAGGATCTCCCAGAAGTACGTCTGTCCGGTGGCCGGATCCGGCATGAGCGCGAAGGGCAGGGCGAACAGGGCGCCCATGGCGAGTCCGAAGAGGACGCCGGCGCCGAGGTTGTTGACCTTCCTGGCGAACCAGCCGATGAGCACGCCGGCGACGAGGCCCTTGCCCATCGACCCTGCTACGATACCGGCGATCTGCGGCGCTACTTCGGGCGCCGATACCAGCGCCGTCAGTCCGTCGAAGATCCCCAGGACGCCACCAGCGACGAGTCCCAGGACTGGTTTGTTCATGCGACGCCCTCCCGGCGCGATGTGTGAGCCCGCTGTGTCGCCTGATTAGGCGACGGGGGCGGGACCCATTAGACGCCCCGCCACCAGAGAATGAAGAGCCGCACGGCGAGATACGCGAGCAGGAGAAGGACGAGGGCTTCGTTGCGCCGGTAGAAACGGGCGGCGCGCTCCCACGGGCGCTCGGCGTATGCCGACACCGCGAGTCCGTCGAGCCAGGCCCGGACGTCGGCCGCCAGGGCGTCAACGGACGGGTATCGTCCGCCGGGTTCGAGCGCCGTGGCTCGCGCGACAATCGCCCGGAGGGGGGCCGGGGACCGTTCTCGCCCGAGGAGGCCACGCAGCAACTGGCCGAGCCCGTAAACGTCCGCTCGGGCGTCAACGTCGGCGAGCCGACCCGACGCCTGTTCGGGCGCCATGAATCCCGGCGTCCCGACGGCGATGCCGTCGCCGGTGTGTTCCTCGGTCGGGGCGATCCGGGCGGAGGCGGCATCCGCCGGACCGCCGGCCAGTTTCGCCACGCCCCAGTCCAGGACCAGCACCTCCCCGAACTCGCCGATCATCACGTTGCCGGGCTTGAGGTCGCGGTGAATCACGCCGCGGGAGTGGGCGAACGACACCGCGTCGCAGACGGCGAGGAAGCGGCGGAGGAGCTGTCCGCGGCCCTCGGCGGGCGCCAGCTCGTCGAGCCGGCGGCCGCGCACCAGGCGCATCACGTAGAAGGGGCGACCATCGGCCAGGCGGCCGGCGTCGTGAACCGCCACGATGCCCGGATGCTCGAGCTGGGCGAGCACGCGGGCCTCGCGTTCGAGCCTTCGGACGGCCTCCGACTGGTCGAGCTCGATCGCCAGCACCTTGAGCGCCACCTCCCGCTGGAGGACACGGTCGGTGGCGCGGTAGACCGCGCCCATGCCCCCGCGGCCGAGGAGGTCGTGCACTTCGTACCGGTCGCCGGCGTCGGGGTGGTCGAGGGACTCGCGCAGGCGGCCCAGCGCGGCATCGGTCAGCGGCTTCATGGTTCGCGTCCCAGGAGCGCGCGGGCCTCTTCGCGGAACTCCGCGTCCGACGCGGTGAGCTCGCGCAGCGTCGAGAGGACGTGGGCGCGGAAGCGCGTTCGTGCCCAGTGCAGGAAGTTCGCGACCTGCGTGACCGGCAGGCCGAACCGGGCGGCGATGTCGGCATACCGCGGCGGCGCCTCGGCGTCCGCGCCGTCGACGTCGTGCGCGTGAAAGACGTCGAACGTGGACGCGCGTCCGGCGGCCTGGCACTCCTGGCGAAGCCGTTCGAGCGCGATCGTCATGACGCTTCGCGCCCACTCCTGCTCGAACAGGCGGTCGACGTCGGGCGGGATCGACAGCAGGGAAGCGTCGTCGAGCGCGACCGGCCTGAGGTGTCCGCCGCGCTTCTGGCGGCCGGCCGCCTCGTGCGCCGTGGACGCATACGCCTGCAGGCAGGTCCGGAGAAAGGTCCGGAACCGTCCGCGCGCGGGATCGTAGCGGGAGAGCCATGCCCGTTCCAGGGCGTGCGCGAAGAAGTCGTGCGCGAGGTCCTCCGCGTCGGCGAGGTCGAGTGACCACTGGCGCCGGAGGACCGCGACTACCGGAGCGCGGTACGCCGCCACGACCAGGCCGACTGCCCGATCCCGCGCGGACGCGTCGGCGCTGGACAGATTCTCGACGAGCGAGACTCGGGTATCGGGGAAGAGGGCCAAGCCGTGGAGTGAGCGAGGCGGAGGTGGAGGTGACGCGTGCCGGTCTGATAATGTCACGCCCGCCGGCGAAACAGGCGACCCGCCTCGCGGCCGATGCTCGTGGTCCCCGCCGCCATGGACGGCTTCACCGCCCCTGCGAGCGGCTCGTCCCTGGCGCCTCGTCGGCCAAGAGCGCCGGCATTGACGCCGGGCGCCGGCGCGGGCC